>CALDSS010000187.1 GCA_937924495.1 uncultured Saprospiraceae bacterium | reverse complement strand
GTTTTCTTCGATGGTTGACCATCTTTTCTCTTCGGTTGCATTTTTCTTAACAGATTCGATACCATTGTCTCTTGCTTTCTCAGTGGTATAACCTTCTGAGCGCAAAATGGTGTTTCCTTTGTCATCATTATATCCAAAGTAGTATTCTCCATTTTTTTCAAACTTATGGAAACCAGTTCCTCCACTATAAGCAGCACATTCTAAGTATTCATCTACGTTAGCTTTGGCAGCAGGTGCAGGTGCAGGTGCAGCAGCTTTCGCAACTACTTTCTTTGCAGAGTAGGAGCTCCAATTCATTGCACTTGGCTTTGCATTAAGAGGACAAGAACGACCAATTTCTTGGTGATTACCTGCCTTAAGAATATGGAACCATTTTCCATCCTCCTCACCAATACTCCATCTTTCACTCAATGGGGCATTTTTCTTAACAGACTCGATACCATTATCTCTTGCTTTTTCTGTGGTATATCCTTCTGAGCGAAGCAGTGATTTTCCATTTTCATTATTATATGAAAAATAGAACTCGCCACCTTTTTCAAATTTGTGCCATCCACTATCTCCAGAATAAGCAGAACACTCAAGATATTCATCTACGTTAGCTTTGGCAGCAGGTGCTGGAGCAGCGGTGCCTCCTCTTGCAGCAGCGGCTGCCGCTATTGCTTCTTCGTTACCAAGTAATTCGCCAATTGCTTCTTGCATCCCTTCAGTAGTACCGTAGAAGAAACTTTTTGCAAGGTTTTTTCCGTCATCACCTTTAAGGTAAAAGTAGTACTTGCCATTTCGAGTAGCTTTTCCTTCGTAATTGCCCTCGAATGGAGCATATTTAAACACTTCCTCTACCATTGCCTCAGCTTGAGCTTGAGTCTCAAAACCTCTGACATCTGCGTTTAGGAAGATTGTTTTTTCTGCCTTGTTTTTGAATGTGAAGTAGTGCTTGTCGTTACTACTTCTAAATATTTGGTAGGTAATATCATTGAAGTAATATTCCCCATTTGAAAGGTAAACTTTTTCTTTTTTAGGCTTTTTCTCGCCAGCAGGTTTACGCTTTTTACGTTTCTTTTTAGGTTTGTCTTCCTTTGGAGGAGGAGGAGCATCGATAGAAACATTTGCGTTGCGATTTGCAGCTACCAAATTTGTTCCTTCTGTCACAGTCTTACCCGCTTCTTCAGTTGTAGTGGTAGTTGTAGTAGTGGTGGTGGTAGCGGTAGTTTTTGCATTTCCATCTCCAGCATCTTTTCCTGGAGCTATACCTGGAATTTCTTTTACGCACAATGCAATTGAGCTGTCCGCATCCCCTTCATTTCCGTATTTTACGGAACGGGCAATTTCTTGACCATTACCTGCTTTTAAAATGAAATAATGTTCTCCGCCTTCAGTTTTCTTCTCGTATTTCCCTGCATCACCACCATTGGTTACAACTGAACGAAGGCCATTGTTTCTGGCGTCCTTTTGGTCATAACCTTGGCTTTCCAAAACCGTCACATCTCCGTCTGTCTGAATTTGGAAGAAGAATTGATTCGACTTTTTACGTTTAAACAGTCTATACTTCATAGTAGGTTGAAAGTTGGTTAAATAATCTAATTAAGTTAAATTAAAATTCACGATATAATGACTCTTTTGAAGTGATAAGTCACTTGAATTTGTGCTAAACATAATAAAAACTAAGCAAATGTTAACTAAATGGAAAGGTATTTAGAGGGAAACTCGGTGTATTTTGGCCGACAGTGGTGTTTTTCTTCCGAAAAATCAAAATAATTTATAAAAAAGCAACAAAAAACGACTTGCTTTTTTTAGTGAAAAAAACCTTAAAAATCATAGGAAATAAGGAGGTTTTTGGGTCCTGTTTTAAGGTAGGAAAATAGGATAAATTATGTCAATTTGGTTGGTTGCTTTTTGAATTGAGCCAAAAAAAAAGGAGCCCCCCTCCATAATTCGCGGAGAGAGGCCATCCCAAAAACTGCTCTTTAAATAAAGTTTTAATTACTTAAAACTTTCTCTTGTGAAGTATCGCTTGTTCAAGGCGATTATGTCCCTTATTTGTTAGTAGCGATTCTGCCTTGTATAATCTTCACTCTCTTTGGGTTTTTAATACCTGAATATTGAAAGGGAGGAGACTATGGCTTAAAAAAGGATTTCAAAGGATTATAATCGGCAAAGGCCGAAGGGACTTCCTTCAACAGTTTTTTTAATAAACTTTTAAATCGGTGGGCGGGATGGTGTATATTTTACGAGAACAAAAGTAGCATTCGGTCATAGTCTGTCTATACCGATATTTTGGTATTTTAAAAATTACATTTTTTAGGAATTAGAAATTTTTTCTAAACTCATTGAGAATCAATCTTTTATAAAAATATCCTACATTGCAGTCGTTCAAAAAGTATATACTATGAATAGGTTTTTTATCATTTCTATTTCCATTTTTTGTGGTTTTTGTATTAATGCTCAGGAAATTCCTCTTTCTTATTATTTGCCAAACGAGGAATTTGATTTTAAAATTGAGTCTCCTGAAGATTATTTAGGTTGGCAGATAGGAAAGTGGCACATCAATCATAGTCAGCTAAAAGGTTATTGCAAGAGTTTGGCTGCTCAAAGTTCTAAAGTAACCTATCATGAGTATGCCAAAAGCTACGAGGATAGGTCTTTGTTCTATATGATTATTACTTCAGAAAAAAACCATACGAATCTCGAAAATATTCGAAAAGCGCATCTTGATTTTTTGAATCCAAAAGAGACGGCAGGTAATCGAAAGGACTTGCCGATTATTATTTATCAGGGATTTAGTATTCATGGAAATGAGCCAAGCGGTGGCAATGCTGCTCCCTTATTGGCTTATAGATTAGCTGCTTCAAAAAGTGCTGAGGTTAAAGAATATTTAGATAATATTGTGATAATTCTCGACCCTTGTTATAATCCTGATGGATTTCACAGGTTTTCGACTTGGGCGAATTCTCATAAGAGCACTAACTTAAATACCGACCCCAATAATCGTGAGTTTAAAGAAGTTTGGCCAAGAGGTAGAACCAATCATTATTGGTTTGATTTGAATCGAGATTGGCTTCCAGTTCAGCACCCAGAGTCTAAGGGTAGAATTCGCACATTTCATCATTGGCGCCCTTCAATTTTGACCGATCATCATGAAATGGGAACCAATTCTACTTTCTTTTTTCAGCCCGGTGTACCTTCAAGAACTAATCCTTTAACTCATCCTGAAAATCAAATACTTACAGGTGAAATTGCAAAATTTCATGCCTCTGCTTTAGATAAAATTGGTTCTCTATATTTTTCCGAAGAGGGGTTTGATGATTTTTATTATGGTAAGGGAAGTACTTATCCTGATGCATTAGGGACGATAGGAATTTTATTTGAACAAGGAAGTTCTCGGGGACATAAGGTTGAATCTGAAAACGGAGTTCTTTCATTCCCCTTTACCATAAAGAATCAATTGACTACTGCCATCTCAACGGAGAGAGCAGCAATAGCGTTAAAGGATAAATTACTTGATTTTCAAAGAAAATCCCAAAAGAACTTTGGCAAAGATTCTAAAGGCGGCTATGTTTTTTCTTCAAAAGGAGATCAGCAAATTGTTCGACCATTCGTTGAAATGTTGACAGAGCATGAAATTGATGTTTATCAGTTAAAATCTGATTTTAAGTCCAGTGCAAAGGGAGAATTTAAAAGCGAAAATTCCTTTTATGTTCCTTTAAACCAGCCACAATATCGCCTTATTAAATCCATGTTTTATACCAATACTGAATTTAACGATAGCCTTTTTTATGATGTTTCTGCATGGAATATGCCGATGGCTTTTAATTTGAAATTTGAGTATTCAAAAAAATCTGGATTGAGAAAAAAAGATAAATTTCATTATGATGATGTAACTGAAAAAGTTGTTTTAGGTAAATCAAATTATGGGTATTTGTTGCATTGGGAAGATTACTTTGCACCAGATGCCTTGAATACCATATTGAAGAGTGGATTAAGGGCAAAATCTGCTATGAAAACATTTAGTTTGGAGGGGAGTAATTATCCTCGTGGGACTGTTTTTATTCCTATTCAAAATCAAAATTTGAATGGTGAAGAAATGCACACCTTTCTGCATAATGTAGTCAAGAAAACTGGTGTTAGAATTACCCCAGTTTCTACAGGTTTGACACCTTCAGGAATTGATTTAGGAAGTCGAAATTTTGAAAAAATTAGGAAGCCAGAGGTGCTGATGCTCATTGGAGAGGGTGTATCATCCTATGGTGCAGGAGAGGTTTGGCATTTACTGGATCAACGTTTTGGAATGTCTGTAACGATGGTCGATTTTGACAAATTTAGAGGAATGAATTTGGACAGATATAACACCTTAGTTTTAGCGGATGGAAATTATGGAAAAGTAACAAATAGTATCAAAAAATTTGTTGAGAGAGGAGGCAATCTAATCACCCTTGGAAAAGCTACTGGATGGTTAGTGAAAAGCAAATTGACTACCTTGAAAAATACCGAAAACCCAAAGGCTCATCCTAATAAAAAACGATTGCCTTATGGTCAGATGGAAGGCGACAGAAGGAAGCACTCTATTGGTGGAGCCATAATTGAAGGTTCTCTCGATTTGACACATCCACTTGCCTTTGGATATAAGGATGAAAGTATTCCTTTATGGAAGAATAATAACAATATTTTAGAAATTACTAACAATAAATACGCTACTGTTGTTCAGTATAAAAATCAACCTTTGTTGAGTGGTTATATGTCCGAAGAAAACCAACAAAATTTAAGTGGTAAGGCTGCCTTGGTTGTTACGAGTTTAGGCAAAGGAAAAGTAATTGCGTTTTCAGAAAATCCATTATTTAGGGCCTATTGGTATGGCACTAATAAACTATTCATGAACGCATTGTTTTATGGAGATTTGATTGAAATTCGACCTTCCTTTGATGACGAGGGACATGGGCATCAGCATTGATTTTTTTAGTGTATCTAATTGATAATGAGTGATTTATGAGAATAATCGTAATTTTTGTTCCTTTTGTTTTTTTAACTTCATGTGCTTCTGTTTTTTTTGGTTCAGACGAGTCGGGTTCAAATTTTGAATCCTATGATTATCTCACCAAAACTATTGATGCGCGTTACTCGCTTTTCGATATAAAAGATGTGGACTGGGAGCTTGCCAAGGATGAGTACAGAGCATTAATAAATGATTCATTATCCGATCAAGATTTCCTAAAAGTAATGGGACATTTGATCGGAAATTTAGAAGACGGTCACACAAATATTTATGGTGTTTTTGATTATACAAGATATTGGGATTGGTACTTAAATTATCCTTCAAATTATGATCCTGAATTAATTGAAAGACATTATTTAAACAAAAATTATTGGAGAACTGGGCCATTCTCTCATACCATAATTGACAGTATTGCTTATATTTATTACGGCAGTTTTTCTACACCGATTTCAGGCAAGCATTTGAATTTTTTATTAGACAGAATTGCCCCGATGAAGGGGGTGGTTTTTGATATTCGAAATAACGGAGGTGGAAAGTTAAGTAATGTAAAAAGATTACTTTCTGCTTTTGCAGATACCACTCGTGTTTCGCATGATTTTTATTTCAAAAATGGACCAGGAAAAGACGATTTTTCGGAGCCGATAAAATATAAAATCAAACCCCACAAAAAAGCATTTAATAAAAAGCCAGTTGTAGTTTTAACCAATCGGAAAAGCTACAGTGCGGCCACCTTTTTTCCTTCAGGAATGCAAGTGTTTCCTCATGTTACTTTGATGGGAGATCACTCAGGTGGAGGTGGGGGAGTGCCTTATCATTTTGAACTGCCTAATGGCTGGATTTTTAGATTGAGTGCAACCAGAACCATTGACTCAAAAGGTCAAAATATTGAGCCAGGAATTACCCCAGAAATAGAGGCATTTTTAGATGAAAAAGCGGCAAGAAAAGGGGTCGATACGGTGATTGAAAAAGCAATTGTTTTTATTAAAAAACAGAACGAAGAACAAAAGTAGGATTTCATAAAATGTAGTAGAGGAGATTTATGAATCTCCTCTACTACATTTTATGAAATCAGTAGGCGATATGATAGAGCGCATCGCCTAAACTAACCACCGGAGCATTATTATGCCCGTAAATGAATCCTTTTCTTTTGGCATAAACGATGGTATGATCTCGGCAGTACGGATCTCCGATTCTTCCTAAAGGTTCACCGGGCCGAACAAAACTTCCTGCACTTTGCGACCATTCAAAAATGCCTGAGCGAGGTGCACGAACCCAAGTTGAATTTTCAAAGAATAAACTGTTGACGGGCTCATTTTTTCCGTCCAACATTCCTTTGTGAATCAAAACTCTTTTAATGCCTTCAACGCCTCTTTGTATTGAAAACCCATCCATTCTGAGCGACTCGCCCCCTTCATATACAATGACTGGTTTACCATTTTTTAATGCATGATGACGCATAGATTTTGGTATTGGCTTGTTAGCGATAATTATAGGTGGTGCAAAAACTCTTGCCAATTCCTCACTCTCTTCATGGTTTCTTGAAAATCTTACCTGCGGGAAATTATGAATACTTTTTCCACCCGTATGAAAATCTAATCCGAAATCAATGTTCGGAATGATATGTTTTGAAACCGTATATGCTACACGAGAAGCCAAGGAGCCTACTTTTAATCCAGGAAAACTTCGATTTACATCTTTACCATCGGGCAAATCACGTGAGAAGTTTATAAATCCGTAAACATTTACTAAAGGAACTGCGATTACCGCCCCGCAATTCAGATTTTCAAAAATCTTTTCTTGCATCGCGCGACGAACAATTTCAACTCCATTGATCTCGTCGCCATGAACACCACCCATGACTAAACAAGTAGGACCATCCTTTTTACTTCTATAAATAAAGGTACGAATGGCAATAGAGGTGTCCGATGGTAGCCTTCCAACTGGAATTCTAATTTCGCGATGTTCACCAGGTTCTATTTCTTTACTAAATACTTTCATGTTTATTTTCTTGAGGGGCAATTTTAGGGAAAAAGACAAAGCTTAACAAAATAGGTTTTATTAAATTTTAAAAATCAATTGCGAAGAACTTTATCCTTTTTATACATTTGCAGCCAGATTTGAAAAACCTTGATTTATTTCGGAAAGAAATTTGAGTCGTTCCTGAACCATTTTAGGAATAAAATATTTCTAAAAGTAGAATATTAAGTTGAGTTATACAAAGCGCTGAAAACCAATTAGTTATAAAGAATTATCCTAAAATTTATTTTCAAATTAGATAAGAAATTACCCATAGATGCCACAAAACTTATTGATAGTAGAGTCACCAGCGAAGGCTAAAACGATAGAGAAATACTTGGGTTCGCAATTCAAGGTTAAGTCCAGTTATGGGCACGTGAGGGATTTGGAAAAAAAGAATTTAAGCGTTGATATTGAAAATAAATTCACCCCAAAATATGTCGTTTCTTCAGATAAACAAAAGTTGGTAAAGGAACTCAAAGAATGGGTGAAGAAGGTAGATGAGGTATGGCTCGCAACGGATGAAGACCGGGAAGGAGAGGCCATTTCATGGCATTTATGTAAGGTTTTAGGACTTGATGAAAAAACGACTAAACGAATAGTTTTTAGGGAGATTACCAAGCCTGCCATTCAGAAAGCAGTGCAAAATCCGAGAACTTTGGATCTCAATTTGGTAGATGCGCAGCAAGCACGTCGAATATTGGATAGATTGGTGGGATATGAACTTTCCGAAGTTCTTTGGAAAAAAGTTAGACGAAACTTATCTGCTGGTCGAGTTCAATCTGTGGCAGTAAAGATTGTCGTAGAGCGCGAAAGGGAGATTATGAGATTTAAATCCAGCCCGTTTTTTAGAATAAATGCCATTTTTAATGTTTTGAATAAAAACGGAAAACCTGTTGAGTTGAAAGCTGAATTGCCATCCCGTTTTGATACAAAAGCTGAGGCACAAAGCTTTTTAAATAGAAGTTTAGGTTCTACGTTTTCAATTAATGATATAAAGGTAAAGCCAATTAAGAGGAAACCAGCGGCTCCCTTTACAACTTCTACACTCCAACAAGAAGCGAGTAGAAAATTGGGTTTCAATGTAAGTCGTACGATGAGAACTGCTCAGAAACTATATGAGGCAGGACAAATTACTTACATGAGAACGGATAGTACCACTTTGAGTGCTACCGCGATTGGTGCGATTGCGGATGAGATTCAAAATGCTTACGGCAATCAATATGTCAAAACCAGACAATACAAGAGCAAAAAAGAAGGGGCACAAGAAGCTCACGAGGCCATCCGTCCTACTTATTTTGAAAATCATACAGGTGGCGCTGATTCTGACCAAACTCGATTATATGAGTTGATTTGGAAACGAACTGTTGCTTCTCAAATGGCTGAAGCCGAACTTGAAAAAACTACCGTTCAGATTGGAATTTCGGGCGCACCTGGAGAAAATTTGAAAGCAGAAGGTGAGGTTTTGAAATTTGATGGATTTTTGAAAGTTTATTTGGAATCCAAAGACGACGATGACGACACTGAGGAAAAGGGTATTCTTCCTCCGCTGACAATGGGTCAAAGTCTTGACTTAAAGAATATGACTGGAACAGAGCGCTTTACGCGTCCTCCAGCAAGATATACAGAGGCGAGTTTGGTTAAAAAATTAGAGGAAATGGGTATAGGCCGACCCTCTACTTATGCGCCGACTATTACTCGAATTATGAACGAAACCAAAGGGTATGTACTTAAGGAAGAGCGAGAAGGAACGGAGAGGAAATATGCAGTTTTGACTTTGGCAAATAATGCAATCAATGAAGAAACCCAAACCGAAACAACTGGTGCAATAAAAAATCGCTTGATTGCCTCTGATATTGGAATGATAGTTACCGATTTCCTTGAAGAACACTTTAGCGAAATTATGGACTATAAATTTACTGCAAACGTTGAGAAGGAATTTGATGTAATTTCAGAAGGTGGAATGGAGTATTCCAAGATGCTTGCAAAATTTTATCATCCATTTCATGACACAGTAGAGGACACTAAGGAAAACGCAAAACGTGCCAGTGGAGAACGGATTTTAGGTAAAGATCCAGCGAGTGGACGTACACTTTTGGTTCGATTTTCAAAATTTGGACCAGTAGCTCAGATTGGGGCACCTGATGAGTTGGGAGAAGATGAAAAACCAAAATATGCAAACTTAGCTCCTGGTCAATCCATGGAAAATGTGACTTTAGAAGAGGCTATCGACCTTTTCAAATTGCCAAGAGAAATGGATGACTATAATGGAAAATCAGTGATAATTAATGCTGGCCCTTATGGCCCTTACATCAAGTATGACGATAAACTTTCTTGCAGTTTGCCAAAAGGAGAAAACCCGTTAGAACTCACGCAACAAAGAGCCGAAGAAATCATCCAAGCCAAGCAGAAAGAGTTAGAACCAATTGCAACTTATAAAGACATGCCCATCACAAAAGGGAAAGGTCGTTTTGGTCCTTTTTTAAAATGGAATGGATTTTTTGCGAACGTGAGTAAAAAATATGATTTTGAAAATTTAACGCAAGAAGAGATTTTAGAAATCGTAAAAGCTAAGGAGGAAAAAGAAGCGAATCGATATATTCACCGTTGGCCAGAGTTGAAGTTATCTGTTCAAAATGGAAGATGGGGCCCTTTTATCAAATACGACAAAAAGAAACCTATTCAATTGAAACATGAGGATGGAAAAAGAATGACGCCCGAAGAAGGAGCTCAGCTGACACTTGAAGAGGTGAAAAAGTTGGCTGATTTTAAGGAAAAGAAGCCAAAGAAGAAAGCTGCTAAGAAGAAAAAATAAGCACATCCAATCTACTGGGCATAAAAAAACCGATACACATTGTGAATCGGTTTTTTTTTGGTAAACAACAAAATAAATTATTCCTCTTTTTCTAAATTAGCTCTGACTCCTTTTTCAAGTGCATCCATTTGAACATGATCAATAGCTTCATGGACAGAAGGAATAATTTGTAAAACAGAATCAAGCCTTGAGATTTCTATCAATTTCTTTACTGCGTCATGTTTGACACCTGTAATAATAAATGCTCCTAATTTTTTCCACAATCTATCTGCAACCAAAATCGAGCTTAAACCAGAAGAATCTACAAATTTTACATCGGATAAATCCAGTATTAAGTTTTGAACCCCTTCGTTGTAAAAGAAAACGAATTCAGATTTGAGATCTGGCGATAAGATAGAATTGAGATTCTCCTCCTCCAATTTAAAAATTGTATATTTTTCTTGTTTGTCAGTACTAAACTTCATAAGACAATTTTCTCTTTTTTTTTATAAATATACGGTGGCTCTTTTATTTTTATCGAGCCGTAAAGGTCGAGTATGTTTTTTAAAAAACAAATTATTTGGTGTTATTATAACGAATAGTAAATTATTTCTTTTTCTTCGCCCAATGGTTTTTGAAAATATTTTGTGACGTTATGGCAGGTAAAAGGTAAAACTTAAATAACTTCTGACTATTTTGAGAAGCTAATTAGACTTGGCATGGATTTTTTAATTTATTCTAATAATTATGAATCTTAGTGCGTAGTTATTTGTTTAAAACAGCGCAATGCAAATTATGATTTTTTAATCCTTGTAAAGTTGACAAATTACTACTAATATTGTTCCTTCTTGAGGAAACAATAAACTTGCTCTTTGTGTTCATGTTTAAGCCTCGATTTTAAGTTGCAAACTGTATTCTTTTGAATCTGATCTTAGAGGTCTTTTTATTGCTTTCGTTAGTAATATTTTCATCAGAAACGCAAGTTTTCAATTTTCTATTAAAATCCGAATTTTAAACTTGATCAAAAAACAAACATCCTAAAAGAACAATTAAGAAATATGGATAAAAAATTTTCGCCCAGAGTCCGGAAAGTAATAAAAAACAGTCGTGATGTTGCACTTAGGCTTGGTCATGACTTTATTGGAACCGAACACCTATTGATAGGTATCATTGAAAATGATGAGAGTTTGGCTGTCAAAGTCCTTGATTCTTTAGAAATTGATGTTGATAAACTGGTTTCGACACTTGAAAATTCCATCAAAAGATCAGGGCCTTCCAATAACACCGATCTTGAAATTGGTAATCTCCCACTGAGTCGTCCTGCCGAAAAAGTTTTAAAAATAACCATTTTGGAGGCTAAGAACTCAAAATCTGAGGTAGCAGATCCAGAACATTTGATTCTTTCTATTTTGAAAGATAAAAATTCTCAAGCCACTCGAATCTTGAACAAGTTTGATGTGGACTATGATATTTTTAAGGCAGAATTGGATTTTGTAATCCAAGAAAGAGACTTTGGAGAAGATTATATTGAACCATTTGCTCAAGCACCAGAGGAATCTGAGGAGTCATTCGAAGAAGAAGATTCTGGTCGTTATCCAAGAAAAGGAAATGCGAAATCTCGTACACCGGTTTTGGATAATTTTGGAAGAGATGTCACTAAACTTGCGGAAGAAGGCAAATTAGATCCAATTATCGGTCGTGAAACAGAAATTGAAAGAGTCAGCCAGATTCTAAGTAGAAGAAAGAAAAATAACCCAATTTTGATTGGTGAGCCTGGGGTTGGTAAAACGGCAATCGTTGAAGGTCTTGCTTTAAGAATCCAACAAAAGAAAGTATCAAGAACACTTTTTGATAAACGAATTGTGATGTTGGATATGGCTGCCATGGTTGCTGGTACAAAGTATCGTGGACAGTTTGAAGAAAGGATGAAAGCCATCATGAATGAATTAGAAAAATCGCGTGATGTGATTTTATTCATTGATGAAATTCATACGATTGTTGGAGCAGGAGGAGCGACAGGTTCATTAGATGCTTCCAATATTTTCAAACCTGCATTGGCAAGAGGAGAGCTCCAAACAATTGGTGCTTCTACTTTAGATGAGTACCGCCAATACATTGAAAAGGATGGAGCGCTTGATCGAAGATTCCAAAAAGTTTTAGTTGAGCCGCCTACACCAGAAGAGTGTGTCAATATTCTACACAATATCAAAGGTAAGTACGAAGAGTTTCACAACGTGAAATATTCTGACGAGGCGATTGAGGGTTGTGTAAAATTAAGTGACAGATATATCACAGATAGGCATTTGCCAGATAAGGCGATTGATATTTTGGATGAAGTGGGTGCACGTGTGCACCTAAAGAATATCCATGTTCCGAAGCACATTGAAGATTTGGAAAAACAAATTGAAAATGTGAAAGAGCAAAAAAACAACGCCGTCAAGAATCAGCAATATGAATTAGCTGCTGATTTGAGAGACAATGAATCCAAACTTTCGCGTCAATTGGAATTGGCAAAAGTAGAATGGGAGGAAGATTCAAAAACCAAACGTTATCCAGTTGATGATGAAGATATCGCAGAAGTAGTGGCAATGATGACTGGTATTCCAACGAAACGTGTTGCGCAGAAAGAGAGTAAGCGTTTGTTTACAATGGGAGCTGATATTCAGAAGCAAATCATTGGTCAAGATGATGCGATTAAGAAAATTACCAAAGCGATTCAGCGAAATAGAGTAGGGTTGAAAGACCCAAAGAAACCTATCGGTAGTTTCATTTTCTTGGGGCCTACAGGTGTTGGTAAAACGGAATTAGCAAAAGCTTTGGCTCGCTATCTTTTCGATGCAGAGGATACTTTGATTCGGATTGATATGAGTGAATACATGGAAAAATTTGCGGTCACTCGATTAATTGGAGCGCCTCCCGGATATGTAGGATATGAAGAAGGTGGACAATTAACTGAAAAAGTTAGAAGAAAGCCTTACTCAGTAATTCTTTTGGATGAGATTGAAAAAGCGCATCCTGATGTTTACAACATTCTACTTCAGGTGTTGGATGATGGGCAGTTGACTGATGGTTTAGGCCGAAGAGTTGACTTTAAAAATACCATCATTATTATGACTTCAAATATTGGTGCTCGACAATTGAAAGATTTTGGTACTGGGGTTGGATTTACCACTCAAGCTCGAAAAGAGAGTGAAGAGGAAATGTCAAAAGGCGTTATTCAAAATGCTTTGAAAAAGACTTTCTCTCCAGAATTTTTGAATAGAATTGATGATGTAGTCATTTTCAATACGTTAGAAAAAGAAGACATTTTCAAAATTATCGATATTACTTTGAAGAGCCTTTACGAAAGATTGGAGACCATGGGTTATACACTCAAATTAACCAACAAGGCAAAAGATTTTGTTGCCGAGAAAGGTTTCGATCCACAATTTGGTGCAAGGCCCTTACATAGAGCGATTCAAAAGTATATAGAAGACCCATTAGCAGAATTTATCTTGGGCGAGAACCCTGCGGAAGGATCAGTATTTGAAGCCGATCTAAATACAAAAGATAATAAGTTGAATATCAAACTATCGTCTAAGCCCAAAGCAGATAGTAAGAAGAAATAAAATCAATTAAAAATAAAGGGGCATTCAATTAACTTTGGGTGTACCTTTATTTTTTCTCATATTTACAAAAATTTTAATTGGAGGGAACTTTTAAGCGAAACTCTTTTTTAATAGAATGAGAGTTTTCTTTTAAAAATTACAACCAAGAAGATTCTATTTAATAACTAAAAAATATCATTTGGCAAGAAGAATCAGAAGAGTACATAAGCCTAAGGTGCACTTCAACATCAATCAAAGAA
Organism: uncultured Saprospiraceae bacterium; assembly: GCA_937924495.1. Lineage (GTDB taxonomy): Bacteria > Bacteroidota > Bacteroidia > Chitinophagales > Saprospiraceae > JAGQWW01. Next base: position 27,958 of record CALDSS010000187.1, on the reverse strand, counting down.
TTAGAGCCGCAAGAGTTCGATTGGTAGGAGAAAACTTAGATGAAATCAGCGAAGCAGCTGGTAGAACAATTGAACCTGGTGTAATTCACAACCTAAAAGACTTATTGGCTTGGTCCAGAGAATTAGACTTGGATGTAGTTGAAATATCTCCAAATGCCGACCCACCTGTTGTTCGTATCATCGATTACAACAAATTTCTTTACGAAAAGAAAAAGAAAGATAAAGAGCTAAAAGCGAAAACTGTAAAAACAGTTATCAAAGAGATTCGTTTTGGCCCGAATACGGATGACCATGATTTTAATTTTAAATTGAATCATGCTAAGAAATTCCTCGAAGAAGGTGCAAAAGTGAAAGCTTATGTGCATTTCAGAGGGAGAACCATCGTATTTAAAGATAGGGGACAGTTACTATTGTTACGTTTCTTAAAGGAACTGGAAGAATATGGTGCTGCCGAACAATTGCCCAAAATGGAAGGCCGACGTATGATTGTAATCGTCCAACCTAAAAAAGGAGCAAAAAAAAGTAAAAAAGAGAAGGAATAAATTTTCTTTTGAGACTTTCGCAAAGTCACTATTTAATGTACCTTTGCGGCCGCTCAGAAGAGCTTTCGCTAAAGAAGATCCTTGAGATCGCATTTGGTAACCTTTTAAAATTAATTAATGGCAACTTATTTAGAAAAAGAAAAAAAAGAAGCAATCTTCAAACAGTATGCTGGGTCTGAAAAAAATACAGGATCTACAACTGGACAAATTGCTTATGCTACCTATAGAATTAATAGTTTAGCAGAACATCTTCAAAAAAATCACAAAGACCACTCTTGTCGTCGTTCGTTACTTCGCTTGGTAGGTCGTAGAAGACAGATGTTGAATTATCTCTATAGAAAAGACATTAATAAATATCGTGAGTTGACGAAAGAATTAAAGATTCGTACTTAATACTCACTATCGACAAAAAGTGCTTTCGTTTTACGAAGCACTTTTTGTCTTTCAACACGTTATATCGAGACATTAATATAAACAATTGACTGTCAGCGTTTTAAAAAGAAATCAATTGAATTAATTATTCATTTCTTAACTTTCATTTCTTGTCAGATAATCAAAATAAAAAAGGAATGAATGAACAATAGTGGATGCTTTATAAGAATACAAGCGGTCTCCTTTCTTAGCATCCAAGGTCTGAAAAACTAAAGGATATAAATCTTCAGCCAGCTGCGCTTCTAATGGTCAACATTCACAAATTTTTTTAAAAAGTATCTAAATGGGAATGCAAACTCCTATTTCCACCTCTTTTACTTTGCCAGATGGCAGAGAGGTGACGTTGGAAACAGGCAAATTAGCCTCGCTTTCAAATGGCGCAGTAGTCGTCAAATTAGGCAAAACGATGCTATTCGCATCGGCCGTATCTGCCAAAGAGCCACGTGAGGGCCAAAATTTCTTTCCACTTTCAGTTGATTACCAAGAAAAATTTGCGGCTGCTGGAAAAATTCCAGGTAACTTCTTTAGAAGAGAAGCAAGGCTCTCTGATTATGAAATTCTTGTTTGTCGATTGGTGGATAGAGCTATTAGACCATTGTTCCCTGATGGGTACATGAACGATACGCAAATCATCATCAACCTGATTTCTGGAGACGAAGAAACATTGCCTGATGCAATGGTTGCGTTGGCGGCATCAGCTGCATTGGCAGTTTCAGATATTCCTTTTGCTGGACCCATCTCAGAGGTACGTGTTGCTCGTATTGATGGAGAATTTGTAGTAAATCCAACCAGAACGGCTTTGGAAGGAGCAGACTTGGATATCATTGTTGCTGCAACTGATGCGGATGTTACGATGGTAGAGGGAGAGATGAAAGAAGTAACTGAAGATGCCTTAGTTGAGGCCATTAAAATCGGTCATGAAGCGATTAAGGTGCAAATTGCTGCACAAAATGAGTTAGCAAAATTGGTTGGTGACAAAGCATTGATCAAAAGAGAAATTGTTGAGGCGGATAAGAATGAAGCCATTGAAGCTTGGGTAGAGAAAGAAGCAAAAGACGAGATTTACAAAATTTCTAAAGCCTTTTTAAATAAAGGTGATAGAAAAGAAGGCTTTGATAAAATCAAAAAGGCCTTAAAGGAAAAGTATGCTGAGGAAAATAGCGAAGAAGAAGTGGCAGAAAATGGTCATTTTGTGGGGCACTATTTTGATAAGTTGAAGAAGAAAACCATCCGCCACATGGTGCTTGATGAAAGTGTCAGATTAGATGGTCGTAAACTGGATGAAGTTAGAAATATCTGGACAGAGGTAGATTACCTGCCTTCGGCTCATGGATCTGCTATCTTCACAAGAGGGGAAACACAGTCATTGACTTCTGTTACTTTAGGTACAAAGCGGGATAACTTAATGATTGATACTGCTCTTTTCAAAGGGACAGAGGACTTCATTTTGCATTATAACTTCCCCGCCTACTCAGTAGGAGAAACAAAGCCAATGAGAGGGCCAGGTCGTAGAGAGGTTGGTCACGCCAACTTGGCTGCAAGGTCTTTGAAGCAAGTTATGCCTGAAGAATTTCCATACACTGTAAGGTTGGTTTCTGATATTTTGGAATCAAATGGTTCTTCTTCTATGGCAACGGTTTGTGCTGGTGCTTTAGGATTGATGGATGCAGGTGTAGGCATTTCAAGACCAGTAAGTGGAATTGCCATGGGTATGATTGCTGAGGGTGACCGAGTGGCTATCTTGAGTGATATTTTGGGTGATGAGGATGCTTTGGGTGATATGGATTTCAAAGTAACCGGTACGGAGAAAGGTATTACTGCTTGTCAAATGGATATCAAAATTGATGGCCTTCCTTATGAGCAGTTAGAAAAAGCATTGGAGCAAGCGAAAGCAGGTCGTTTACACATCTTGGGCGAAATGGCTAAATCACTTTCTGAGCCGAGAGATGATTACAAACCACATGCCCCTCGTATCGTTGAGTTGAGAATTGATAAATCATTTATCGGAGCTGTTATCGGACCTGGTGGTAAAGTGATTCAAGAAATTCAAGCTGAAACAGGTACAACAATCAATATTGAAGAGGTAGAAGACCAAGGCATTGTAAGTATCGCTGCTTCTGACAAAGAAGCAATTGATAAAGCAGTTGCTTGGGTGAATAAAATCGCCTTTACTCCTGAAGTTGGAGATGTATATGATTCAGTTGTAAAAACAGTTATGCCCTACGGTGTATTTGTTGATTTCAGTGGAAAAAGTGGATTGTTACACGTAAGTGAAATGTCATACTCTCGAATTGATAACGTTGAAGAACACTTCAAAGAAGGGGATGAAGTTAAGGTGAAATTGATAGGCGTTGATCCTAAAACGGGTAAATTACGTCTCTCAAGAAAAGCTTTGATGGAGAAACCAGAAGGATGGGTTGAACCTCCAAAAAGAGAGCGTCGTGATGACCGTAGAGGCGGTGGCGGTGGCTACAATCGTGACCGAAGAGGTGGCGGTGACAGACGCGGAGGAGATAGAAGACCTCCTCGTAGAGATTAATTTGAATAATTTCTAAATATAAAAGCCCGATTTGCTGTATTGCGAATCGGGCTTTTTTCTTAATGTAGTAGGGGTAACTCATGAATTACCCCTACTACTAAAAACTGCTTTTAGAAATTAAACTCATAAGGCATTTTATACTGAGGAAACTCAGTGGCTTTTACTTTCTGAATCATTTCGTAATCAATTCCAAAATGCTTCAATTCCTTCGTCATGGCTTTGACGATGATATCATCTTTGTCTCCTTGACCCGTTAATTCATCAATCAATTGCTGAATAGGATCTTTTGTTTTGGGATAAGTGACCAATCGGTATTTTTCCAAACCTGTCAAGGAAGCAACAGATTGAATCGCATCATCCATGTCTCCTAATTTATCCACCAAGCCAATTTCTAATGCTTTATTTCCTGTCCAAACACGGCCTTGAGCCACTTTATGTGCTTCGTCTCGGGTCATTCCACGGGCATCCCCAACTCGCTTTAGAAATCTTTCATACAATTCGTCAACAAAATTTTGGAAGAATTGTCCTTCTCTTTCGCTCAAGCCCATAGCGGGGTTGAAGCCACCTGCATATTTGGCAGTGGAGACAGTATCGTATCGAATTCCGAGTTTATCATTAAATAACTCTTTGGTTTCTGGAAAAATATTGAAAACACCAATTGAGCCAGTTAACGTCTGGGGTTCAGCAAAAATAGAATCGGCTGCACAGGCAATGTAGTAACCACCAGAGGCAGCATAATTGCCCATCGAAACCACAATTTTCTTACCTGCAGCTTGCGCCAATTTTAATTCTCTCCATATATTTTCAGAAGATAATGCACTACCTCCACCTGAATTTACACGTAAAACGATTCCTTTCACTTTATCGTCTTTGCGTAATTTTTCTACCATTTTTACATATTCCTGAGAGCCAATTTGCCCTGGTGAACCTTTGCCATCAACAATATCTCCCTCGGCATATAGAACAGCAATTTTATCTTTTGCACCAAAATCAATTCCATCTCCAACAGAAGAAAAGTAGGAATTAATGGAAATCCTTTTAACCTTTTCATCTGTATCTAATCCTAATCTATCTTTGATAACTTCCATCAATTGATCACGATAAACGATTCTATCAACAAAGCCTAAATTGACAGCAGCTTCCGAGTTTTTCAATTCTAAATTATCTGCAGCTTTATGAATTTGCTCTTTGGAAATATTTCTGGATCCAGAAATATTCGTCAGCACATTATCATACACTTCATTGAGATAAGCTCGAAGTTGAAGTCTATTCGGTTCACTAATATTTGTTCTTCTAATGGGTTCAGTAGCACTCTTAAAATCACCTGCATAAAATACCTTCATATTTACACCTACTTTATCCAACATTTCTTTTAAAAATGGAATTGATGCGGCAAACCCTCTAAAATCAACAAATCCCATTGGGTGGATAAAAACCGAATCTGCAGTGCTGGCGAGGTAGTAATTATTTTGAGAATAAAAGGTAGCGTAAGAATAAATGAATTTACCACTATCTTTAAAATCTTTCAATGCTTCTCGCATTGCTTCGGCAGCGGCAGCACCACTTACGCCACCTTCTGGATAAATTATTATTCCTTTAATGTTTTTATCATCAGCAGCATTTCTAATAGATTTCAACATGTCTTGAAGCCCAACTACTTTTTGTTGTTCAAGGTCGAATGGATCTTTTTCAACATTGTCCGTAAGCTCAGGAATGATTTTGTCAAAATTTAGTTCAAGTACCGTATTAGGTTTTACACTAACTGTTTTCTTCCCACCAGAAGCTAATCCAGCAATGGCTAAAAAGCCAAGAGCGGCTATCAGGAAAAGGAAGATGCCCAAACAAGAGGCGAATGCGAATTTAATAAATTGTCCCATTATATAAATTGAATATTTTTAGTTTGAAAACAGATTCAAAAGTAAAATTACTTTACCTTATAATGATGTTTTTTTAGATAAACATCATTTTTTTTAAGATAAGAATATCTTCTCTAACAATTTGGTATTTTAAGTATATGTCTTGTTTTCAAGAGTAAAATGGACGTAATTTGTATCATAGATAATTAAATACCCTCCTCGGCTTTATTTCTCCCCACGTTTATAACCTAAATATTTTCCTCCCAAGTTAGTTTTCTTTTTGACCCAAATGGGTCAAATAATTTTATGCCCTATCAAGGCACCTTAGACAAATTTTCTTGATCAACAAGTAACCTTAAAACTACCCAAAAAGCTGATTTAAAACACCCCTCATTGTTTTTTATACCATAACCACAAGTAAAATAAATAACCATGAGATTCATGACCATGAGAATGGTTGCGTGTCTATTGGCGGGGGTGTTCTGTGTCTTATCAATACAGATTTCTGCGCAAACAATGGAGGCGACCGGGGGCGATGTGCTCCCTTACACACCAGAGAATTTAATCTCTAAAGTCTTCCTCGGCGAGGGAGTTACAATTACCGACATAAATTTTAATGGAAACCCAGCAGCGGTTGGCTTTTTTGACAAAGGGCAAGCGGCCATTGGTATAAACAAAGGTATAATTCTCTCTACTGGCGATGCCTCCAAAGTTGTTGGGGTAGGTGGAGATAGTGCGCAAGATAACAATGATCTTTTGCAGCAACACGAGTCTGAAGTTGACTTGGAAAAATTAACAAACGGTGAGCCGCTGAGGAATGTAGCAACTTACACCATAAAGTTTATTCCTTCTGCGGATACACTAAGGTTTAGATATGTTTTTGCAAGTGAAGAATATCCTGAGTTCGTTTGTAGTCCATTTAATGATGTATTTGGATTCTTTATAAGCGGCCCTGGGATAAATGGGGGTTTTGAAAATAATGGAGAGAACATTGCAAAAATTCCAGGAACAAATTTTCCAGTATCTATCAATTTTGTAAATAACGGACAGATTGGTGTTTGGGGAATTCCTGAAAATTGCCAACCACCAAATGGTTCTTTAGATTATTCTAACCTTTTTAACAATAACGATAATTCGAATTTTCAACCTGTCTTTGATGGTTTTACAAAAGTCTTTACCGCTCAAGCGGTTGTACAACCTTGCGTAGAATACACCATTAAACTTACCATTGCTGATGTATCCGATGAGGGTTATGACTCTGGAGTTTTTTTAGAAGCAAAAAGTTTTGGAACTCGTGATATTACTATAATTTCAGACACGCAAAGTCCAGATGGAGCCATCGCAGAAGGATGTGAAAATGGTGTTGTAAAAATACAACTAACCACGCCAGCAACTAGCGAGCGGACTATCAACTACAATGTTTTCGGTACTGCTGAAAATGGAGTAGATTACACTTTTCTTCCTGGTTCAGTAACGATCCCAGTTGGAAGTTCAGAAGTTGAAATTGCGATTGAAGCAATTCCTGACGGAATAATCGAACTGACAGAATCAATTTATATTGATGTAGAAAAAGATGCTTGTACAAGAGATACAATTGCTTTATTCATTAGGGATCCAAGATTGATCCCGCCGTTTATTAACGACACTGTTGTTTGTGCAAATGAGGAGGTAGTTTTTGATGCGACTATTGAAAATGATAGAACAAATGCTTCCTTTTTTCAATCAACAGAAGTGAAAGCAATAACACCTCACAATACAACAATTGTGAGCGAGATTGAAGTGACAAATGTTTTTCCACCAAAACTAGCTGAAGGAATTATTGAATCGGTATGTGTTGATATCCAGCACAACAACCCTGATGAATTAGATATATTTCTTCTTTCGCCAAATGGCGATTTTATTTTATTAAGTTCCGATAATGGAGCATCGGCCACTAATTATCCAAATACATGTTTTACACCAGCAGCAACCCAATTAATTTCGGATCAGACTTCCTCATTGAATGGCGAATTTCAGCCTGAGGATGATTGGTCAATTTTATGGGGCAAATCGTCTGAGTCTAACGGGACATGGTCACTCATGGTGATGGATGATAAAGTAGGCTCCACTGGTCTGGTGAAAGGCTGGTCAATTAGTTTCAACCCAAGTTATCAATTGAATTATAAGTGGCTTCAAGGTTCTGGAATCACGTGTTTGGATTGTTCAAATATCACTGTGGCTCCTGAGCAAACTACTCAATATGAAATTGAGATCACGGATAATTATGGGTGTATAAGTTCAGATGTAGCGACTGTTGAAGTTATCAATACTCCCGCAATACCCAATGTTGGATGTGCAACTTCTACCTCTAATTCAATCACTTTTTCTTGGGATAAGGTTTCAGATGTCATTGGATACGAGGTAAGAATTGATGGTGGAAACTGGGAGCAGATTGCTCCGTCTGATACGACTTATCAAGCAAATAACCTTCAACCAAATCAAGGTTATGATTTTGAAATTAGAGCAATTGGAACATGTCCTGGTGGTACAGCTGCTACAAACTGTGTTACCTTCGAGTGCCCAGTATTTTCAACGCAGGTCGATGTCGTCAAACCAGTTTCTTGCAATGGAGCAGCTGACGCTGAAGTTTTACTTACAACTGATAATCAATTTATTACTTTCGAATATATCATAAACGATGTTAAGAACGAGACAGGTGCATTTACTGGCCTTCCAGCTGGTAACTACTTGGCTTCAATTATGAATGGAGGAAATTGTAAAACAGAAATTCCTATTTCAATTCCTGAACCTCCTGCCATTCTATTATCTGCACAAATTGAAGAGCAAATTACTTGTTATGGTATATCGGATGGTGTTGTCTCTGCTAACGCTGTTGGAGGTACTGGTTCCCTAAATTTTGTTTGGGAAGATGGTACACAATCAGATACACTCAAAAATTTAAGTATTGGAATCTATTCTGTAGAAGTTGTTGATAGTAACGGCTGCAGAACTGATACAACCATTGAGTTAGTTCAACCCGAACCACTTTTGGCTTCAACAAACAGCAAAAATGTATCTTGCAATGGTACAGCAGATGGCAATGCCATCATTTTACCAACAGGAGGAACTACTCCTTATGCCTACAAGTGGGACTCAGGTGAGATCAGTGATCAAATCAATAATTTAGCAGGTGGAGAATATGACTATACCTTGACGGACGCAAATGGTTGCGAAATTTCCGACAAGGTAATAATTGACGAAAACCCTGTTTTAGAATTGGATTTAGATTTTGTAGAGCCAAGTTGTTTTGGTTCAATAGATGGAGAAGTCGAGGTTTTGGCAACGGGCGGAACTGGTAGTTATCAATACGAATGGAGCGAAGGACAATCGAGTTCCGTAATTGAAAATTTAGGAGCAGGTAATTATACCGTGGTTGTTAGAGATTCAGAAAATTGTTTACAAACAGTTTCGATTGAATTAAATCAACCCACAGAAATTGAAGTGGTAGCTGCTGTTGAACCAGCAAAATGTGCTAACTCAAAAGATGGTAGAGCAATCTTAGCTATTCAGGGAGGAAAACCAAACTATGCCGTAAATTGGTTTGATGGAAATGAATCGATGGATAGAGATGACTTAGAGAAAGGTTCATATAGGGTAACTATTTCGGATGCACAAAATTGTAAGTCTGAAAAAGAAATCATTATTGCTGCTCCTGAAGCTTTGACCGTTGTTGCGGATGTCGAAAATGTAAAATGTTTTGGGGATAGCACAGGTCAGATTGCTCTGAATACCAATGGTGGAGTTGGTAATTTTTCTTTTGAATGGGAAAACCTTCAAGGAAATACATCTTCCGTCTCAGACTTGTCTGCAGGGAATTATAAAGTTTTTATAAAAGATGAAAATGATTGTTTAACTGAATTTGAGTCTGAAATTACTCAACCTAATGCAATCAATTCAACTGAAGTAATTACAAATGTTACCTGTTTTGGAAAGAGGGATGGAAAAATAATTACCAATTTAGAAGGAGGAGTTGGAAACCATGCTGTAAATTGGTTGAATGAAACTGGATCATTAGGAGATTCAGAAACGATTGAATTTTTGGTAGCGGGCACCTACACCCTAAATGCTTTAGACGAAAATGGATGTATATTTTCTAAAGATATTGAAATTTCTCAACCTGCAGAATTGATTGCCTTCCCAGAGGTTTTTCCAATTACCTGCCAAAGCAGACAGGATGGCGAAATTGTAGTGGAGGTTGAAGGTGGAACTTCACCCTATCAAATTATGATGGATGGGACGGAACAGTCCTATAATCACATACGTAGTCTTGAAGTAGGAGAATACCACATTCAGGTGATTGATGTAAACAATTGCAAATTTGAATCGGATGCAATTTTTATCGAAGATGACAATCCTTTGACCGTAAATCTTGGAAAAGATACCGTAGTCAGATACGGCACATTATTAGAAATTGTCCCGAAAATTGAATTATTATATCCAATCAAGCACTACGAGTGGTCACCTGCTGACGAAACCTTGGATTGTTATGATTGTGAAAAAGTAGCGTTAACTGCCGAAGACCAGCTCTCATTGAAATTGAGAGTGACTGATGAAAAAGGATGTATTGCTGAAGACGTATTAAATATTTTTGTAGAAAACAAAGTAAACGTAATGGTTCCATCTGCATTTTCGCCCAATGGTGACGCAACCAATGACATTCATAATGTCCATGGAACCAATGGAATCCGAGTGAATGAATACAGGATTTATGACCGGTGGGGAGAACTACTTTATGTCGAAAAAGACTTTTTGGTAAATGACCCATCAGCAGGTTGGGATGGGGTTTATCGTTCAAAGAATATGCCTTCTGGAGTATATGTTTGGTATGTAGAAGTGGAGTATGAAAATGGAGGAAATGAAACGTTCCAGGGCGATGTTACATTAATTAGATAAGTAAATATTACATGTTTTCAGGTGCAGTTTTTTAGAAACTGCACCTTTTTTTTTGTGAAAATTTAATTAAATCTATCTCAATTTTTTCATAAGACCATGAATTTTTTCGTTGTTACTTAGGGAATGGAGTACCTTGTTCCGCTTCCTTATTTCAATAACCTAAATAATAATCCGATTATGAAAAAAATAATTTTAAGTTTATTTTCTCTGTCTATTCTGTTGGCAAGTTGTCAAGATGAGCCCACTATTATAGATGCTGAGCTACACTTAGATGGAGTAAATAATACTGCTCCATCCTTTGATCCAATGATTTATACTTGTGCAGCTCGCTTTTCGGCTGGAATTACAGCCGAGCATTTTGGTAAGGATTTGGAAGAAGTCGAATTTTTCTTTATCGAATTACCAGAACAAGTCAAAGTGCAAGTATTTGCGCAGGGCACCCCAACAGAACCTGGAGCAATGCTTTATGAAGCAGACGTTTCCGCTAATATTACGCCAAATGGATGGAATCGACATACGCTTACTTCACCTGTTCAAGTTATTGGTCAAGACCTTTGGATTGCTTTAGAATGTTCTCAAAACAGTAGAAAGCAAACGGTAGGCTGTGACGTTGGCCCTGCGGTTTCAGGAGGCGATATGATTTTTACAGAAGCAAATAATCGATGGGAAACCTTCCGAGATTTGACGGGAAGTGAATCCATAAACTGGAATATAAGAGGACAACTCTCTGAATAAAATGTCTTACAAATCCACGTACAAAAAAAGCGTTCTGAAAGAATTTCAGAACGCTTTTTTTTTCCTAATTTTTAGAGTTTAATAATAATAAATCAAACCCCCACCAATACTCGATCCTAAATTATCAATAAATCCATTTTGTCGGATGGAACTAAGATTTCTAAAATCAAAATTGTAACGATAGTCTGCATAAACTGAAAAGTCATTAAAAACCATGGTCAGACCGAATCCAGCAATGTAGTTTAATTCAAAGTTATCAAAGCTATTTTTATCCAATCGAACTTTCATCACATCTCCTTCCGCCGAATCTAAAGGGCGTGTTTCATTAAAAGCTCTTGTAATAAATGCAAAATTTGGCCCTGCCAACCCATTTAATTTTAAAACATCAGAGCCCACTTTAAGCTTGAAAAGTGCAGGTATTTGAATTTTATCAAAAATTAACCCTCGCTCAACTTTTGCAGCAGTATCTAACTGATAGTCTGTTTCAATTGTAGCATATCTTATTTCTGGTTGGAAAGCAAGATACTTTTTCAGATCATTCTCAAAAATGATAGCGATGGATAATCCTGATAAAGTTCTATTATTCAGAGAGTCATTATTATTGAAAATATCTGAAATTGAGTTGGTAGAATAATTTAAGCCAAACCGAAATCCAACCCCGTAATCTTGGGCATTTACATAAAAGGCTGAAAAACAGAGGATTATGATGGAGTAAAAGAATTTCATTAGTAATTTATTTAGTTCATTTTAAATGGAAACGATTTCAGATGTCTGAACGTGGCTATTGGAGCCGCAAAAAAACAAATAAATAAACGATTTACTCAAAAATATATGTGAAGTATTTAATAAATAATTGACAAATATGCAGTCTTTGAATCGATCTTCAAATAGTATCTTTGCCAAGCATACTTTAAATCATTCCTAATTTTTCCTAATAATTAAGTCATCTCGAAAATGAAGCAACTTCTACTCCTTACAATTTTATTTTCTCTTTCTAATTTTGCATTCTCACAATGCAACGAACTTTTTATTTCTGAATACGTCGAGGGATACGGAAACAATCGTGCACTCGAAATTTATAATCCAACAAATCAACAAATCGATATCTCGCAGTACTCTGTTGGTCGATTTTCAAATGGAAGTACTGAGTTTACTGGAATTCCCATTCCTGAGGGCAATGTCATTGAACCTTACGGAACCTTTGTTATCGTAATTGATAAAAGAGATATTACTGGAACTGGCTTAGAAACACCTGTTTGGAATGGTTACCAAGACTATGGTGTTTGTACAGATGAAGTAACAGGTGACCCTATCATCGATTCCTTAACCATGGACACAATTTTTTGCGTTCAGTATGATGACGATGGGCAACCGCTCATTGGTACTACCTATAGAGCGTTTCTGGATTTGCAAGGCAAGGCAGATGTCTTTCTTTGTCCAGTATATAACGTAAATAACGCAATGTACTTTAATGGTAACGATGCAGTTGCATTGATTAAGGGTCGCACTTTTGATCCAAGTAATCCCATGATTTTAGATGTTATTGGGGTTATTGGAGAAGACCCTCAAACTACCATAAACCAACCTGCTTGGGTCAACGATGAGGGTTTTTGGGTAACTCGTGACCGATCTTTGATACGGCTTCCTAAAATTGCTGAAGGAACTGGCTTAGTTTCGTCTTTTGATGAAGATGTATTTGATTTTTCTCAGTGGGATAGCAGACCTAAAAACTACTTTGACAACCTCGGAATTCATGAATCTGAATGTGCGACTTCTTCAATTAAAAATGAGATTTTAGAAAATTCCTTTGAAATTTCTCCAAATCCACTTGGAAATAGCTCGCTTAATATTCAGGCAGAATATCCTATTGAGTTTGTGAAAATCTATAATGTTCAAGGACAATTAGTCTTCAGTCAACCAAGTCCAAATGGTTCAAACACCATAACTATAGAATTGCCAATGCTAAATACTGGTCTGCATACTGTATTAGTAGATTTTGGGAAAAAGGGCATCCAATTAAAAAAATTAGTTAAGTAAAATTGAAATAATAAAGTTTCGAAATTGAAGTGAGTTGTTTTTTCATTAGACGAGGCAAAAACCGCAGACAATGTCTTAGCATTGGCGAGGATTTTTAACGAAGGATAATGGAAATAGAACAGCTTCAATTTCGAAAGGTTATTTTTTTATCTTTACTAAATAAATAGCTGTGTATTTTTTTAAAACATGAGTCATCCCAAATTTTTGGTCAAAATTGCTCCGTAGGAGCAGCATCTTTGTAGAAAATCATGTAAAACGAAGGGAAACTGCTCCTACGGAGCAGAGATTTTCAGAAATTTGGGATGACTCATATTTGTTAGAAACATAAAATTATGAGATTTCGATTCCTCCTTGTTACTTTACTTTTTTTTGGTGCAAATTTTCTTTTTTCCCAAGATTTTAAAATTTATGGAACCGTAAATGATGCTGATACAGGTGAGCCATTGATCGGAGCAACAATCGTTTGTGGACAAATTGGTACCGTATCTGATTTTGACGGAAACTATGAAATTAGCTTACCAGCTGGTAAACAAGAGTTGATCATTTCTTATGTTGGCTTCAATGCTACAACCCACAGTATTGAGGTTGTTAGTGATAAAAGTTTAAATTTTAAACTTTCCCCCTTGGTGCTAAATGAGGTGGTTGTGGTGGCAGATATTGTAAAGGATAGAGAGACGCCTGTTGCTTTTTCAACTATTCCGGCGTTGAAAATGAAAGAAGAATTAGGTTCTCAAGAAATGGTAATGTTGCTAAATTCGACTCCGGGAGCCTACGCCACTCAATCAGGTGGTGGCGATGGCGATGCAAGAATTACAATTCGAGGATTCAATCAACGAAACGTGGCTGTCATGATTGATGGTATCCCTGTCAATGACATGGAAAATGGTTGGGTGTTTTGGTCAAATTGGTTTGGACTAGGAGCAGTAACACAAACCATGCAGGTGCAGCGTGGCCTTGGTGCTTCAAAATTATCAATACCCTCAATCGGTGGAACCATCAATATTTTAACAAAAGGAATCGATTCCAAAAGGTCAATTAATGTAAAACAAGAATTTGGTAACAACGGATTTTTAAGAACCGATTTGGGGCTTACCACAGGACGTTTAAAAAATGGATGGGGAGTATCGCTCGCCGGTTCTTACAAACAAGGAGATGGTTGGGTAGATGGCAATTTTACGGAAGGATGGTTTTATTATTTGCGATTAGATAAGCAATTGGGCAACCATTATTTTAGTCTTCAAGGATACGGAGCACCTCAAAAACATGGACAAAGGTCTTTCAAAACTGCAATCGGGATGACTGATTCTCTTTACGCAAGGAATTTGGATATCAGCGTAGAATCCATTAATACAACCGACAATTATTTAGGAGTGGGGCTCGGTCGGCGTTTTAATCAACACTGGGGCATGCTAGATGGTGAATTATTGAATACTGCCTCTAATTTTTACCATAAACCTCAATTTAGCCTCCGACATAGTGTACAAGCAAGTCCCAAATTGTTTTGGTCAAACATCGGATATTTGTCTATTGGAACGGGTGGTGGAACGGCTACGGAAGGTAGGTTTGGGGTAGATGAACGAGGAGAGGATCGTTTGATCGATCTCGATAGGATTGCAGAGGCAAATCGGACAGGTAATTTTTTAAAACCAGAGGGCAAATCTGAAAGAATTATTAGGGCAAGTAATAATGACCACTTCTGGTATGGCCTACTTTCTACCCTTAAATATGATTTTAGTGACAATCTTTCCTTCTCAGGAGGAGTAGATGGTCGATATTATCGCGGAGATCATTATCGAACGGTTCATAATCTTTTAGGTGGGGATTATTTTACTGGCGTAGGGAACGCAAGAATAGATCAAGCCAAGACGCAACTCACCGTTGGAGATAGGTATGATTTCAATAATTCTGGATTTGTACAATGGTTAGGCGGATTTGGATTGGTTGAGTGGAAAAACTCAAGATGGTCAAGTTTCATAAATGTTTCTTCGGCCGTGACGGGGTATAGTATGGAAGATTATTTTAAATCAAAAGTCGTAACCGTTGGCGATACCACGGTTTTTGTCAATTTTTCCCAAAACGCTACGGTCAATGGAACGACCTACACCCTTGATAGCCCAGAGGCAAAAAATCAAAGAATTGATTGGATTTACCTTCCCAGTTTCACTATCAAGGGAGGCGCGGGATATAAATTAAATAAGAAAAATCATTTGTATGCCAACACAGGCTACATCAATAAAGCTCAAAGATTTACCAACGTAATTAATGATAATCGAAACAGTCCATTACAACCGATTAAAAGGTTTTCCAATTTTGAAAACGAAAGAATTTATGCAATTGAGGGGGGGTATAGCTTCACCTCATCCAAGTTTTCTTCCAGAATAAACACCTATTTTACAATCTGGGAAAACAAACCTCTTGATTTTGCAGTGCAAGCAAATATTCCCGGAGAAGAAGAAACAGTTCCTGTAAATATCCCCGGAATTGATGCTTTGCACAAAGGAATTGAAATTGATTTTGCTTATAAATTATCAAGGAAATTAAAAATAGAAGGACTTGTTTCCTTAGGTGATTGGATATGGAATTCTTCCGATACAGTAGAACTCAAAATTGATGAATTTGACCTTGATATCAATTATGCTTTTGATGCAAAAGGTGTTCATGTTGGTGGTGCTGCCCAAAATCAATTTGGTTTGATGCTGAGATATGAGCCATTTAAAAAGCTTTATCTTCGATTAAATGGAACCTATTTTGGAAGAAATTTCTCTGAGTTTGATCCTGAAGATCTACGAGGAACGAATGGAGGGAGAGAATCTTGGCAAATGCCTGATTATTTTATTGCAAATGCACATGCTGGCTATTCTTTTAAATTAGAAGAAACCAAAATCCGTCTGCGTCTTAATATTTTTAATTTATTGGACGCTACCTATATTTCGGATGCCCAAAACAACGATGAGCGGGCTGTAGGCGTTGTCACGAATAATTTTGATGCCGCTTCTGCTTCCGTTCATTTTGGGCAAGGCAGAAGATGGACTTTTTCAGTGCAGGCAGAATTTTAAGTTAGTGCTTGGACAACTAACTCATTCAACTATTAAAGAAATGACCAAAATGTTTTTACTTTCACGGCAAATTCAAACATAAATTTTCAATTTTCTTATAAATGGCCTCTGAATACGCAATTATTGACATCGAAACCACTGGGGGGCGTGCCAATCAGCATAAGATCACTGAGATTGCAATTGTTGTTCATGATGGTCAAAAAGTACTCGATACTTACGAAACCTTACTCGACCCAGAGCGACCAATCCCCACAGCAATTACACATATAACAGGGATTACCGATGACATGGTGCGAGGGCAACCCAAGTTTTATGAAGTTGCCAAAAAAATAGTGGAAATGACCAAAGGGCGGATTTTTGTTGCCCACAATGTTCGTTTCGATTATGGTTTTATCCGAGAAGAATTCAAACGGTTAGGCTACACTTTTTCGCGTAAGCAATTGTGTACCGTCCGCTTGGCGCGAAAGGTATTTCCTGAATTGCGGTCGTATGCTTTGGGAAATTTGATTAAATATTTTAAAATAAAAGTTGATGCCCGCCACCGTGCCATGGCGGATACGATGGCCACCGTCGAACTTTTCGAGATGATGATGGCCGAACAAAATGGCGAATCAGAAGCTACCGATTTTATCAACCGAGGAGTCAAAGAGTCTAAATTGCCGCATGGAATAACGTTGGAGTATTTGCACTCTTTGCCCGATCAGCCTGGCGTTTATTACATGCATGATAAAAAAGGCGAAGTCCTTTATGTTGGAAAAAGCATCAATATCCGTAAACGCATCATGGAGCATTTTACGGATCAAACGCGTAAAGCTGCCATTTTGCAAAAGAAGACAGCCACGATTAGTACAGAGGTCACTGGCAGTGAGTTAATCGCTCTTCTGCTCGAATCACATGAGATAAAAGTGCTTTCTCCAGAAGTGAATAAGGCACAGCGTGTGAAGTACTTTCCGTACGTAATTCATCAGGCGGAAAATGAGGAAGGTTATATCACTTTTGAAGTGAAATCTCCCAAAGCCAAGCAGCGAAAAGAGTTGAATATCATCAATGAATTTGGAAAAATCACCCATGCCAGAGGTGCGCTGGAGGCGGCTACTTTAGAATTTGAACTTTGCAAAAAACTGATGAATATCGAACCTGCCACAGGTGCGTGTTTTTATTATTCTATCAAAAAATGTCATGGTGCCTGTGCCGGAATTGAGTCTGCTGAGGAATACAACGAACGCGCCAATGAAGCAATAGAAAAATTGTCAGTCGTTTTAGATGGAAATTTTTTCGTTTTCGATGATGGCCGTTTCCCCGGTGAAAAATCAGTGGTTGCGGTTGAAGATGGTGAATACCTCGGCTTTGGTTATTTTGATGAAGACGTATTTACGGGCTCCGTAGAAGAGCTTTTGGAAACTATCAAATCCTACAAAAGTAATCCTGAAGTGAAACGGATTATCAAACGATTTATGTCTGATAAGAAAGGACTTAAAATTGTGAAGTGGTAGGAGAGCGAGCGTAGGAGAGAATGAGAATGCGAGAAATCGAAAGTTAGGAAAGTATTAATCACGATTTCCAAAACTCCCGATTTCTCGAAATCTTTTTAGTGCTTGTGGTTATGACCGTGCTTTGAGTGATCATGTCCTGAGTGGTCATGCTTAGAATGATCATGACCTGAATGATCATCTACTTTTTCATCAACCAAAACCTCTCCTTGCAATGAAATTACTGTTTGAGCAGGTTCAGTATTGGCCGTAATAGTCACCCGTTGGTTACGGTGACCTTTCTTGCGTGCACTATTAAAAATTACTTTGATATCGCCAGTTTCGCCCGGAGCAATTACCTCACGTGGCCATTCTGGCACTGTACATCCACAGCTACCCTTTGCATTGCTGATAACCAAAGGTTCCACACCCGTATTGGTAAAGGTGAAAACATGCTCCACCTTTTCTCCTTGCTTGATTTTTCCAAACTTATAAGTTGGCTCCTCAAATGAGATTTCAGTAACAGGGCCCGCATCTGGTGCTTCTGGAGCAGGCGGCGGAGTTGGGGTTTGAGCAAAAACAAAAGTTGCTACCAAAACGAATGAAAGTAATACAGTTAATTTTTTCATTTTCAGTGATTTATTTTTTTGATAGAATGATTTCTTAAAGTTTTTATTTGTAATGCCAAAAATAGAGCAAAACTTGAACCATGATCATTAATGAAATCCTAAAGATTTGCTAATTAATCAAAGTTGCGATCAATAAGCTGAACGGTGGCACGGATATTCTAATTTCGGAAGAATAAAAATAAAACCTATCACTTTTGTTTGAGATAAGTTGTTTCACCTTTATAACTTCTGGTCTGCTAACTTCCGTTATCTATAAAATGACAATTTTCAAATTTTGGGTAATTCCATCAGTTGTTTTGATAGATAAAAAGTATAATCCACTTGTAAGTTTTTCATTGGAATCAAACTGATTTTTCCCAACATTCAACTTCTGATTTTTAGCAATTTCTTGAATGATTTGTCCTTGAATATTTTTCAACTCAATAGAAACCGTTTTCGATTTATCGGCAAAAATCTCAATTGTAAATTGACCATCTGAAGGGTTTGGAAAACTATGGACTTTTAGTTCCCCGACCAGCTCCTTGGTTTTAGAAGTGGTAGTGTTTTTTGAAATTTCAAAAAACACTGGAGTCCCATTTAATGCCAAAACATTATCATCTAAAATTCGAGGAAGATTAGTCATGGAATAGTTCCACTCGTATGCTTGATCATTAAGAATTGTAAAGTCATTGGGCAGCGGAAAAGTCGTAAACGCATCTTCAGATTGGTCTAAGGCTGTTTTGGCCCAAAGCACTGCTACCGTATCGTTTGTTCCAATAAATACACCTCCATCCACCGCATCAGGCATATTTAATTCATTCGTTAGTTTTTCATCAAAGGTTTTATTATTTAAAAAATCGAAAGTTGTTTTGAGTGCAATGCCTTGGTCATTTACTTCATAATCAGGATAAGTGTAATCGCCCAAATATTTCAATTGCCCCATGGCGTTAAACTCATAACCAATCTGGTCTTCCGGCTGATTATCAGAAACATTATAAAAATAGACTTGCTCCAAACCATGCTGCTGAACTTTGACCAATGATTTAATGGTGAAATTGATTTGCCCTTCATTGGATCCAAAATAGAGATTGCTAAACGTTTTTCGCGGCACATTCATCTCTGAGATCAACCACAACTTTTCAGGATATTGACTTCCGTCAAAACCATATTTATCTAATACTTGCTGGAATGATTCTTTTTTGGCAATCACTCCATTGGCAGCTCGATCGGAGTGACGATGATAATCCCAATCCAAGCCATTAAAAGTTCGCAAAGTATTGTCAAAATGTGGGTATGTATGATAGCTTAAAACGTCAAAATAGGCACCTCCTTTGTGTGGATAATCTGCCGATACTGACCCGTCCGTTGGATTATCCGTATATCGGCACAGCGCATCCAGAAAAGCTTCATTCCCAATGCCGCCTGTCAAAACATAAGCATCAGGATCGACTGATTTTATGATTTCCCAGCTTATTCTCATCATTCTCACATAATGAAAAAATGGAGCTTTGATGCCCATATCACATGGCTGTGGAACATTTTCCCACCAATTGCCCGGCTGGCCCGGCTGACCAAAAGCAACTGTCCAATCTGTCGTGAAATCAGGTTCATTCATAATTTCCCAATACTTCACATAGTCCTTATGGATTTCGACTGTTTTGTAGAGATATGCTGCATAAATATTGTTCTCATTGTAGGGCGTACCATTGTTGTTATCCCAAATTGGTTCGTAAAGACTTTCAAATAATTCTGATTGAAAACCAGAACAATATTCTTTTGTATCACGAGCTTCTTCTGAAGGATACCCAACAAAAACAAGATGATCATTGGCACCCAAAGACTCATAATGGGCGTACCAATCTTTTCTAATTTCATAGTTCCATTCTTCAAGAAAAAAATGAGGAAGGGAGCCACGAATTGCATCTATGCCAATTCCTGGCAAGGTGCCATTGCCGACCACTACATCCGCAGTTTGTAAGTCAAGCCAACCAGCATAAACGCCAAAATTGATTCCGTATCGGAATTTTCCAGCATTAGGTTTTACCTGATCCAAAGCGGTATAATTGACCTGTCCGAAAACAACAGAAATTGAAAATAGCAAAGCGGTGAGGAAAATAATTTGTTTATTCATGGGAGTGTAGATTTTATAATTCGGCAGCAAGTTAAATGATTTTATGAGAATCATTTCACATTCTTAACTGAAATGGTTTGAGCAGATAGAGGACAGTTTGGCCTCAATTACTGTCCAAATAGGTCAAGGTTGGGACAACTTAATTTTTTTACAAAACCAAAATGAAAGTTTCAGCTTTAATTTAGGTGACTGAAATTTTTTCAATGCAAAGAATAATATTTTTTCTTTTCATATCAATGTTTTTTAGTGAGTTAGGTGCCCAGACCTGTTGTTCAGGTGGGGTGCCTACTGCTAATAACCTGGGGTTGCCGATAGCCAATTCTAAAACTATTCAATTTGCCTTGAATTATGATGTAAACGCATTGAATACATTAAAAACTGGAAGTGAAAAGTTGGAAAGTGGAAGCCGCTCAAGGTTAACGCATACGTTGATGTTACAAACTGGTTTTAGCTTGACTGAAAGGGTGAGTTTCGATTTTTTTGTTCCTTGGATTAGACAAGAGCGGGAGATAAAATTTTTAGGCAAAGTTTCTGATTTTACAACAACGAATGGATTGGGAGATTTGGTTTTGCTCGGAAAATATTCGTTGATTAAAAAAGAATTGAAAAGCCAATTTTTGACAATCGCTGCTGGAGTAAAAGCACCTACTGGGTCTTCTTCTAAAATAAATAACAATGGACTGCCGCTTAATGCCGACCTACAACCGGGCAGTGGAGCGTGGGACGGAATTTTTCTTTTTGATTACCAACAAGCCTTAGGTTTTAGGAAAAGTATGACTGCTTTTGTTCGGACAATATTGACCTTGAAAGGAATCAATGATAATTATTTAGGTCAGAATACCTATCAATTTGGCACCGAGTGGCAAGGGTTTTTTGGGGTTTCAGATAGAATTTTGATTGGAAAAAATATTATAGATCCTTCACTTGCCGTAAGGTTCAGAAATGCAGGAGCAGATAGATTTAACGGAGGAGCGCAGACTGGAACTGGTGGTCGTTGGGCTTTTCTAAATCCAAGCATTAATTTTTGGAAAACTCAGAATTTTTCATTTTCAATCGGAGGAGATATTCCGATTTTTAGCTACGTAAAAGATACGCAGGTTACGCCAACCTTTAGATTCAATACAGGTATTTTTTATCGAATTTCGTTAAAAGATGATAAAAATAATTTACCCAATTTTTCAATTTAAATAGCTGATTATGAGTCATTTAGGAAAATTTATGCCAATAATAATTTCGTTGATTTTTGCTTACTCGTGTTCAACAAGTCAGAAAGCTGGCGATTGGTTAATTCCTGAAAATGAAGTGCTTGATGGAGGTCCTGGGAAAGATGGAATACCCTCGATTGATAATCCGAATTTTGTTGAGGTGGCTAATGTTGAATCTTATCTCGGAGAAGCAGATTTGGTATTGGTGGCAAAGGTCGGAAATGAAGTGAAAATTTATACTCATCCAATTTTAGACTGGCATGAAATCATTAATGATGATATTGGCAATGAAAAATTTGCGGTGACCTACTGCCCGTTGACTGGAACAGGCATTGGTTGGAATCGAGTAATCGATGGCAAAGAAACTACTTTTGGTGTAAGTGGACTTTTGTACAATTCTAATTTGATTCCTTACGATAGAGAAACGGATAGTAACTGGTCTCAAATAAGATTGGATTGCGTAAATGGAGAATTGTCAGGCCGTGAGATTGAATTGTTCCCTTTGTTTGAAACGACTTGGAGTTCAGCAAAACGAATGTTTCCGAATGCTAAAGTAGTGAGTACGGATACTGGCTTTAGTAGAAGCTATGGCTCCTTTCCTTATGGCGGTTATCGAACCAATAACTCAATTAACTTCCCTGTCTCGAATGCAGATGAAAGGTTGGCTCCTAAAGAAAGAGTTCTTGCCTTGATTGATGGAGCCAGTTCTGTGGTGTACAGATTTAATAATTTCTCTGGTAATAAAAATGGAGTAATAAATGACCGTTTTGATGGCCAACCCATAGTCGTTTTTGGAAATGAAGATAGGAATTTCATGGCAGCTTTTGAAGCGACCTTGGACGGACAAGAACTCACTTTTTTTCCTATTGAGAATAGTGACATTTCTGTCGTTGCTGAAGATAATTCTGGTACCCATTGGAATGTACTGGGAGAGGCGGTATCCGGCCCCTTTAAAGGTGAAAAGTTAAAGTCTTTACAGCCATCCTTTATGGCTTATTGGTTTAGTATTGGAACCTTTTATGAAGGCACAAAAATAAAGTAGGTTTACTTTCTTATTGTTTTGGTTTTAATGCTGCCCAAGGATTTGGGTGGCATTTTTTGTTCTAACTTGCAAGCTATTGGACACAAGTAAGATATATGAGATCTATATTGAATTATCCTATTATTTTTAGCGAGAATAAATTTAAAATTTAAACCACCGATATGAATTCACCTTTACGTTTTGGCATTTTTTGTCTTTTAATTTTTACCATTCAATTTGGGTTCAGTCAAGCTGAAAAAGCTGAATTGAATATTGAAAAAATGAAACAAAACGCTTGGAAAAAGGATCTAAGCAACTATCAATCTCACCAAGAATTTTTCCAAAAAGAAAAAGCTATTTTAGGAATAGCAAATGAAAAGGATTTCAAATTTCAAAAAGAAATAAAAACCAAAGGAGATTGGAAACACTTTAAGTATCATCAATTTTATAAAGGAATTCCAGTTTTGAATGGTCTGTATATTTTGCACGAAAAAGATGGCGTTTTAAAAAAAGGAAATGGTAACGTTTTGCCCAATATTGAACTTGCAACAACTCCTCAGTTTAGTGAAAATGAAATAGTGAAGGTTGCTAAATTTCATGCGCTAAATGAAGCTAAAAAGGAAAATAATGGCACACTTCCAGCCGACCTAAATTTTGAAACCATCGAATTTACCAATCCCGAATTATTTGTTTCTGATAAATTTTATCCAAGAAGCACTGGACAATATACGCTGGCTTATCAGTTGGAATTGGAATTTCATTCTTTTCCACCAAGACATGATTTGTACACCATTGATGCCATGTCGGGTCAAATCATAGAGGTGATGCCACAAGTTTGCCATTTACATGTTGATGGCTCTGTAGAAACCAAGTATTACGGAAAAAGAGCAGTGGTAGTTGATTCTGTAGCTCCAGACAAATTTTTACTTCAAGATTTGACACGTGGCGAAGGAATAATCACGGTCAATGATTATACAGGAGAAGTTTTTGAAAGCACCTCCAAGGATTTTGATTTGAGAAACGAATTTGAGGATGAAGCGGCAGCAGATGCGCATTGGGCAGCCTCAAGGTATTATGATTGGTTGCGCGACTCTTTTGGATTTAATAGTATAGATAATGAAGGGCATGAATTACGATCGGTCATTCATTTGAATGAAGGGGAATCTGTGGTCAATGCATTTTGGAATGGTCGATTTGCAACTTTTGGAGATGGGAATTGCAGTGAATATGGGCCTTTGACCTCAATTGATGTGGTGAGTCATGAATTTACGCATGGATTAACGCGCAACAACTCTGGTCTTTTGTACCGATATGAATCTGGTGGACTCAATGAGTCAATGAGTGATATGTTTGGAAAAGGACTGGAATATTATTTAAATCCATCTGGTTTCACTTGGGAAATCGCACATGACTTTGTCACCGATTCGACTGCAAATGTCTTTAGAGACATGTCAGATCCATACAATCGAAATCATCCAAAATTTTATCGAGGTCGAAACTGGAGTTTTGAAGGGATGGCGGTGCATACGAATTCCAATGTAATGAATTATTGGTTTTATCTTTTAGTGGAAGGAGGTAGTGGAACAAACGAACGAAGTACCGCTTTTGATGTTGAAAAAATTGGAATGGATAAAGCCATGCAAATTGTATTCACAATCAATACGGCGTATTTGCTTCCTAATTCAAACTACTTGCATGCTTATGAATCTTCTGTAGAAGTAGCTAAAGATATTTGGGGCGTTGATTCGCCAGAATATAGTTCGGTTTTAGAGGCTTGGAAAGCAGTTGGAATTGCTCCGGCTGCCGATTTTGAAATGGAAAATGACTTAGCTATTTATCTTTTAAATAAGGACACTATCATTTGTGGAAATGATGCGACACGTGAAATTTCTGTAGAAATTGAGAATGTTTCTAATGCTGATATTATGGCTGGAACAGAAGTTGAACTTGGCTATCAGTTAAACTCAGACGCGGGTGCAGAGGCTTCCTCTCGTAAAACAGAAAAATTCGTTTTGGAAAACAACTTGCCAATGGGTGAGCGTACAATACTTACATTTTCGCAGCCCCTTTCATTAAATAATTCAACGGGTTTTAGAGAAAGAATTGAAGTGTTTCTAACATCAAGTTTTGGAGATTTGAATTTGCTTAATAATTCAGATTTTCGAGAAATTTTTGTGACTGAATATGCGAAACCAGAAGCTGTACTTTCTTTGAGAAGACAAGGCTCTGAAATCTGTCAGCCAGATGTTTTGAATTTTCAGATTGAAATTAGAAATGAAGGATGTGAAACCATTCCGATGGGAACTGAGATGAGGGTAGATGTTTCTTTTCCTGACTTTGATTCTACCATCGTTTTTCAAACGCAATTTGATTTGCCAGAAAATGGAAGAACCTTTGAAGACTTTGAGGTTCCTATTTTGGATATTCCAATTGGAGAGTACCGATATAATGCAACGTTAAATTTTACAGATGCAAATGCGAATACCAATCAAGCCCAAGGTGAATTAAACCTTTTCCAAGAGGCACCTGCTGATATTTTTGAAGACTTCTCTGATTTTGACGATAGAGATGATCCTTATTTGAGATTAGATAAAAGTGGAAGGAATTTAATAAAAGTTGTGGAGTACGAAGGTGAAAAAATGTTAGGTTTTTCTGGCTCAAGTCTCGGAGGTGGAAATGTCTCTTCTGATTGTAATATCCTTCGAAAAATATTGAGTGAAAACGATGATTTTGATTCAAGAATCCAGTTTTGTGCAGATATGACAGGAATAAATACGCCCACACTTTCCTTTGATTTAACTCAGTTTTCACACGATAATAATTCTGGAATCCCTAAAGAATTTGCAACCATATTTTTTGTGAGAACAGATGACCCAACTTTTGAACCAATCATAATTATGGAACAAAACAATGGAGAGGTAGTGACGCATAATATTCCATTGCCTGATGGATTTAAAGGCCAAATTACTATGGAGTCCTTTACCCTTTTTGGTCAATTAATTACTTTTTTCAGGGACAATTTTACAGCTGGAAATATCAACTTAGTTGACAATGTGACACTTTCCAATGGCCCAGTTTCGACCTCAGAACTTTCTGATAATCAATTGATTAAGGTATATCCAAATCCATCTTCAAACGTGGTTTGGTTTGAAAATCGAAATGGAAAGAATGGAGATTTTTCTGTAGAAATTTTCAATAGTTTAGGAGCAAAAGTGGGACACCTTTTAAATGCAAATGAAAAAGCTGAATGGCAATCAGAAGGGCAACCATCGGGTATTTATTTTTATAAAATCAGCCAGAAAAATGAGTGGATTGATTCAGGTACTTTAATTTTAAAATCGCTCTAATGACTGAACATTTACATATCATTTTGCCCTTAGCAACTGGTGCTATTTTTTACATGACGGGTTATCATATCTCAAAAAATCCGCCGAAAGATAAAAAGGCAATGTATGGTTATAAAACACCTGCTTCTATGAAATCTCAAAAGCATTGGGATTATGCACAAAAGGTTTCAGCAGGTAAAATCAAATCAGCAGCAGTTTTGATGATGCTCTCTGCCATACCATTATACTTTTTTGATCAAGGTGAAACGATTAATACTTTAGTTTCCGTTTTATTGATTGTGATCATCACTTTCGTACCAATTTTCCAAACAGAAATAGCATTAGCGGAAAAATTTGGCAATGATTAATTTTTGATTAAATATTTGATATTCAGTGGTTTAGATAAAAATGATTCTCGGAATGCATCCGAGAATCATTTTTATTTGTAATTGAAAATAGAGAGAATTACTTCTAATTTAGAGCAAAGAAACATCGATACCTGTGAAAAAAATATTACTCGTTTTTGGCATTCTTGCAGTTTATCAATTTGGGTTTTCTCAGAATGTTTGTGGGATACCATCTTCTTCTAGACCGGGTTGTCTAATGTGTTCTCCTGTAACCAGTAGTAATAATTCCAATGGCGGGTTTGGTGGTACAGATTGTGGTTCGGGAAGCAAAGGGGTGTACATGCATTTTATTGCAGATAACTCTGGAACTGTATCAGGAACATTGATTTCAACCTGTGGTTTAGTTATGACTGCGTTTGATGGGGTAACTGGCCAGGAATTAAGTTGTTTTGGCGGCGCGCCAATTACAGGAAGTTTTAGTATAGGCACTGTGCCTGGTAGGATGTATATATTTTTGGTATGGGGACCCAATAGCACGGTATGCGATTTTACAGTAGTTTTATCAGGTGGAGCGAACTTTTTACCTCCTCCCAGCCCTGGACTAATTACCGCCAATCCAAACTTTGAACCTCTCTGTCCAAATGTAGATATTACATATTCAGTTGCTCCGAATTCTAGTATCGATGAATTTGTTTGGGAAGTTCCAGCCAACGGTACAATTGTTTCAGGACAAGGGACCAACACTATTGTAGTAAACTATTTTGGACCTGGAGGAGGAGTTGTTAGAGTGGCTGGAGCAGCGACATGTCAACCTGGTATTCCTTCAGCATTACCTGTTACGATAACACCTACGGTTCCACAGATAGTTCCTGTAATGACCTTTTGTCAAGAAGAGTTTCCAGTAACTGTAGATAATCATCTTTTTGATGCTCCTGGAGCCTACACAATTGAGGACAAGGACAAAAATGGATGCGATAGTGTCTTAACTTATAATATTCTAACAAAAATTCAAGTACCCAATATCATTGATTCCTCAATTTGTCAAGGTCAAAGTGTGATGATTGGTAATCAGATTTTTGATGAATCGGGGTCTTATGAAATAATTATTCCGAGTGCAGCTGCGAATGGATGTGACAGTATCGTAAAATTGAGTTTAATTGTCACTGATCAACTTGCCAACCTTTCTACAGATACGTTATTAGAATGCAATCAAAAGGACACATTAGATTTAGCGGTGCTTAATGTTCCAACCAATTCTACGATTCAATGGCGTTCTATTTTAAATGGAAATATACTCACTAATTCGACAGATAGTTTAATTAAAGTTGATAGCGCAGGTACCTATGTAGTGGAAGTAAATTCCAATGGCTGTGTACTAAAAGATACGATAGAAGTAACCCGAAAAGGAGCTCCGCAAAGTCCCGTTTTAGATACTCTTTTGGATAACCAATGTAATCTCGATTCCTTGGTGATTTTGCTGGACAGCATGCAAGGAGTTGACAGTTTACTATGGAATTTTGTTGGTTTAGATACGTTTAAAACTGAGTTTATAAAACAGCTGGTTTATTACCCAAATGCTCGTTACGATACCCTTAGGGTTTCAGCAGAAAATGAATGTGGATTAGGAGTTAAGTTGGATACTACCTTAAGAATAAAACCATCCAGTTTACCAGAAATGGTTTTGAATGGCAACACTGTTTGTGTCAATGAACCACTTAGGGT
>CALDSS010000186.1 GCA_937924495.1 uncultured Saprospiraceae bacterium | reverse complement strand
ATTTCGCCGAAAGGCAAATTGCCTCGATCACTATTGACAGGCGTTCGAGTTGGGAATAGGTTGTGCATATCATTTCCAGCGTTGCCGTCTGCACCCTTACTTCTTGGGTAGGTATGTTCCAAATTGATTCCATCGGCAGATTGGTTCATGAACAAATGTACGGAAGGGTCAACGCCTCCTGGCAAATACAAAGCGTGATTGGTATAAACACAACGCACACTATCATTTAGTTTATAAATTTCGGAATATAAAACGTCTTTTGCATTCGCACTTGAGAGCACACTCGTTGGTTTGTATTCACTCACAAGACGCTCGGCAAGTTCGGCACCTTTCAGGTTTGGGAAAACGGGTTGGTGCAATTGTGAATAGCATGCGCCAACTATAAAAAGAAGCAAAAAAGTGAACAATGATTTCATAAGTTCAAAGGTACATTCTTCTCTGAATCAATGTGCTTGTTTCTTAATATTCTTCTTCAATTATGGAAAAGGAACAACTTCTTAAAATCTGAATAAAAGAATGACAAGCTATTGTCACCGATTTTTATAGTTTAAACTTACCTTTGTGACGCAAAAAAATCTAACCATGCGCGTAAACAATCCAAGCCTCCAATCATGGGTCGAAGTAGCTCCTGACTCAGACTTCCCCATCCAAAATCTGCCATTCGGCGTTTTTCATCATACGGAATTTGGCCCACGTGCCTGTTCTGCCATTGGTGATTATGTCATTGATTTGGTAGCAGTAGCCGAACACAGCTTTTTCGATGATTTAGACTTTGACAAAAGTGTCCTTTCCAATAGGTATTTGAATAATTTTATCCGCTGTGGAAAAAAAATAACTAGTGCTGTTCGCAATAGATTGAGCGAAATACTGGACACCGACCACGATGAGTGGGATGCAAAAGGACTGGAAGAATTCATTTTTGTAAAAATGAATGAGGCAAAGATGTTATTGCCGATTCAAATTGGCGATTATACTGATTTTTACTCCAGCAAGGAGCATGCAACCAATATTGGTAGTCTTTTCAGAGATCCCGAAAATGCTTTGTTGCCCAACTGGAAACACCTGCCTGTTGGCTACCACGGCCGCGCTTCTTCCATCGTTGTGTCTGATACGCCAGTGATTCGTCCTTGTGGTCAGACCAAACCTAATGCAGATGAACCCCCCGTATATGGCCCTTCTCGTTTATTGGATTTTGAGTTGGAAATGGGTTTTGTTATTGGAAAAGAAAGTGAGTTAGGACAATCCATTTCTACTGGTGAGGCAGAAGATCATATATTCGGATTGATGCTATTTAATGATTGGTCAGCGCGTGATATTCAGAAATGGGAGTATGTGCCGTTGGGGCCATTTTTAGGCAAAAGTTTTGCCTCTACGGTGTCTCCGTGGATTGTAACTCTGGAAGCGTTGGAGCCCTTCAGAATGCCTGGCCCCGTTCAAGATCCAGAAGTACTACCTTACTTGAAATATGAAGGATTAAGAAACTTCGATATCAATTTACAGGTTGCCATCCAACCAGAAGCCGGTGCCGAAAAAGTAGTTTGTAACTCCAATTTTCAATACATGTACTGGAATATGTCTCAGCAATTGGCGCATCATACTGTCAATGGTTGCAACGTACGCGTGGGCGATATGTATGCCTCTGGCACTATCTCTGGCCCAGAAAAAGGTTCCTACGGTTCGATGTTGGAAATCACCTGGAAAGGCACCCAACCAGTAGAGATGCCCGATGGTTCTCAAAGGAAGTTTATTGCGGATGGCGATACTGTCGTAATGCGAGGTTGGTGCGAGAAAGATGGCGTACGCATTGGTTTCGGCGAAGCCAACGGAAAAGTATTGCCAGCAAAACCAATTGCATAAAAATCAATGGTTTTGGCTATTTTTCAAATGTTGTGAATTACATTTGAGACAGATTAACTTTTAATGAAATTATTCTACCTCCTCCTTCTTGCAGCTTTTTTATCTGTAACAATTACAGGTTGTTTTGATTTTGAGGCCAGCTCAAAATCAGATCATGCAACTGACGGTTTGTCAGATGATTATGAAGATTTTGGGAGAGTCATTTGGCAAAAACCAGATCAAGTCATTGGTCTTTTTTCGGATTTGAGCGAGAAGACAATTGCAGATATTGGAGCGGGCACAGGGTTCTTTTCTAAAAGATTGGCCAATTCAGCTAAAAAAGTAATCGCCATTGATATTGATGAGCGCTTTATTTATTTTTTGGATAGTATTCGTATAAACGTTTTATCAGAAGAGGTAAAAAACAAATTAGAACCGCGCCTCGCCAAAATGGATGATCCATTACTCAAAGCAGGTGAAACGGACGCAGTGCTCATCGTCAATACATTCATGTACATGAATGACCGCGCCAATTATCTCAAAAAAGTTAGAGAATCGCTCACACCAAACGGCGAAATCCTTATCGTCGATTTTAAAGAAGCATGGACGCCCGTTGGCCCTCCAGTTGATATTCGATTGCCTTTAAAAAAAGCTACCACCTATTTAGAAGATGCAGGTTTTGAAATCATCAAAAAAGATAAAAAGCTGCTTGAATATCAATATGCTATTTTAGCCAGAAAAAAGGAATAACCTATTCTTTTGTGTTTCCGATAACTATCGGAATGGTCAAAAAAATTACTTTAGATCCATAAAACGATCGACCATGAAAAACACAGGCATCAAACTAGCCCTTTATATCAACTACTTCGTCTTTGCCATTTTACTCAACAGTGTCGGAATTGTCATTCTAAAATCCATTAATAATTTCGGAGTAGATGAAGTACAGGCCAGTACTTTGGAGCTTTTCAAAGACATGCCCATTGCTATCGTTTCTTTTCTAATTGCTTCCTTCTTACCTCGAATTGGCTACAAAAACTCCATGTTGGCTGGGCTCGGAATTGTAACGCTTGCCTGCGTGTACATGTATTTTGGAAATTCATTTACCTCCGCCCAGGTTTTGTTTGCCTCCGTTGGGGTGGCATTTGCGCTGATAAAGGTTTCGGTTTACTCCGTCATCGGGTTAGTGACCAACGACGAAAAGGAACACAATAGCCTGATGAGTAGCATCGAAGGCGTTTTTATGTTTGGAATTGCGTTGGCCTATTTTCTTTTTCCAGCGTTTAATACAGAAGGTGTGCCAGATGCTTGGTTGCGGGTTTATTGGGTTTTGGCGGGTCTGTCTATACTTTCCTTTCTTTTTCTTTTGAATGTGAAATTTGAGGAAGGCAATGAAATCCCAGGAGCAAATTTGGCCGATGATTTTGCTCAAATGATCGGATTATTGGGAAAATTGCTGGTCTTAGTTTTCGTCATCAGTGCGTTTTTATTTGTGATGATAGAACAAGGCATCATGACTTGGCTGCCTACATTTAATGAGCGGGTTTTGAATTATTCCAATTCACTTTCGGAAGCCTTGAAAGAAAACATCAGTATCAAAATGTCCGCAATTTTGGCCATTTCCTTGGGAGTGGGTCGAATTCTCGCTGGTTTTATAGCCAAAAAGGTTTCTTGGGTTTGGATAGTGGCCACTTGTATTTTGGCATCAATGGGCATCGTGCTTTTCATTTTGCCAAAAGTAGTTTCGGCAGAAGCGGTGGACATTATGAGTTTCTCAGACATTCCGTTGATGGCCTATACTTTTCCATTGGTTGGATTGTTTTTAGCGCCCATTTATCCACTTTTGAATTCCGCAGTTTTGAGTGCCATTCCCAAAAAATTGCATAGCCCAATGACGGGTTTGATTGTCGTTTTTTCAGCTTTGGGTGGTACGCTTGGCTCGCGCGCTATTGGTTGGCTATTCAAAACCGTCGGTGCGGAATCTGCATTCTATTATACCCTCATCCCGATGGGATTGATGTTGATTGCATTATTTATTTTGAAACGATTAACCGAAAAAAAAGCGACTCATGGCTAAACATCCAACTCCTGCAGAAATTTTCGGAAAACTTTTCGCTGACCTACACAAGAGTGGTATTTGGTCAGATGGGAAAGCAATTTCTGATGCCATTCCTAAAACCAAACCATCCAAAATTTTAAAACTTTACAAAAAAGAAAAAAGACGAAAAGATTTTAATTTAAAGGCTTTCGCCAAAAAACATTTTAAATTTCAGAAAGCAAAAAATACCCAATTCAAAAGTAACACCTCTAAACCAGTCGAAAAACACATCAATAAACTTTGGGATGTCCTGACGCGTGCAGCGGATAAAAAAGTTGAGGGAAGTTCACTGCTCCCTCTCCCTCATCCATACATCGTTCCGGGAGGGCGTTTTAACGAAATATACTATTGGGACAGTTATTTTACGATGCTAGGATTGGAAGTCAGCGGTCGTATTGACCTAATCAAGTCGATGATTGATAATTTCTCTCATTTGATTGAAACGGTTGGATTCATTCCCAATGGCAATCGCACCTATTTCATGGGGCGTTCGCAACCGCCATTTTATGCCTACATGGTTCAACTTTTGGCCGAAGCCAAAGGAAATTCAGTTTATAAAAAATATCTACCGTTTTTAGAAAAAGAGTATCAGTTTTGGATGCAAGGAAGTAGTTCCCTAAAAAAAGTAGGATCGGCAAACAAACGAGTTGTTCAATTGAAAGGTGGTATTCTCAATCGTTACTGGGATAATTTTGATGCGCCACGGGCAGAGATGTACCAAGATGACATTAAGTTGAAAAACAAATCGGGTCGAAAAGCAAAACAGTTGTACAAAGACCTTCGCGCCGCCTGCGAATCGGGTTGGGATTTTAGTAGTCGTTGGTTGAGATCACCAAATGATTTGAGTACCATTCACGCCACCGAAATCATTCCAATTGATCTGAACTGTCTTTTATACAATCTCGAAAAAACGCTTCAGAGAGCCTATCAAATTTCTAATAAAAAGAAAAAAGCAACGGCTTTCGCCAAAAAGGCAAAAACGCGTAAAAAACTGATCTTCAATTATTTATGGGATAAAAAATTGGGTATTTTTACAGATTTCGATTTTGTAAAAGGACAATCCAAAGGTATCGTTTCAGCAGCTTGTGCCTATCCTTTATTTTGCAAAATTGCCACCGACAAACAAGCCATCCGAACCGCAGCCATCATCAAAAATCGGCTCTTAAAACCGGGAGGAATCGTTTCTACCAATAATCTGTCTGGTCAACAATGGGATGCGCCAAATGGATGGGCACCTCAACAATGGATCGCCATTCGAGGGTTGAGAAATTACAACTGCAATTACTTAGCTGATAACATCACCAAACGCTGGACTTCGCTCAACAAAAAGGTGTTCCTAAAAACAGGAAAACTTCTTGAAAAGTATAATGTAGAAAATATGGACTTAGAAACGGGTGGTGGAGAATATCCCGTTCAGGATGGATTTGGGTGGACCAATGGGGTGCTACTTAAATTACTATCATAGTAGCACAGGCATCCTTGCCTGTGCAGATGCTCTCACAAGAAATTAACATTTGATTTTTTTGATAAGATGGGGAAGGAGCTAATGTCTTTTTGGAAAATACTTGGGATTACTACCATAGTAGCACAGGCATCCTTGCCTGTGCAGATGCTCTCACTAGAAATTAACATTTGATTTTTTTGATAAGATGGGGAAGGAATTAATGTCTTTTTGGAAAATACTTGGGATTTCACAGGCAGGGATGCCTGTGCTACTTTCCTCGACTTCGCTCAACAAAAAAGGTGTTCCTAAAACAGGAAAACTTCTTGAGAAGTATAATGAGGTGCTACTTAAATTACTATCATAGTAGCAAAGGCATCCTTGCCTGTGCAGATGATCTCACTATAAATTAACAGTTTATTTTTTTGATAAGATGGGGAAGGAGCTAATGTCTTTTTGGAAAATACTTGGGATTTCACAGGCAGGGATGCCTGTGCTACTTTCCTCGACTTCGCTCAACAAAAAAGGTGTTCCTAAAACAGAAAAACTTCTTGAGAAGTATAATGGGGTGCTACTTAAATTACTACCATAGTAGCACAGGCATCCTTGCCTGTGCAGATGTTCTCACAAGGAATTAACATTTGATTTTTTTGATAAGATGGGGAAGGAATTAATGTCTTTTTGGAAATACTTGAGATTACACAGGCAGGGATACCTGTGCTACAAATACAATAAAATTTTTCATATCCAATTGCGTTAAGTAGCTTTGCCGCCACTCCCACAGCACAAAAAAATTATATGAACAAATTTTTTACGCTTTTATCACTTCTCTTTTTTTCGATAGGAATATCTGCACAACCACAAATAGGAACGCATTTTATGCGAAACACCTATCAGGCATCTCGCACCAACCCGGCTTTGCTTCCTAATGATAAATTAGTGATTGCGCTACCGAACTTCTACAATCATTTCGAATTGACTGGACCTTCTTTCGGCGATTTAATCAATACGGACGGCGATACCCCTGTTTTCAATTTAGGTAGTATTATAGATAATTTAGAAGATGAAAACTCCTTTCGAAATCATGCGAGTTTGGAGACGTTTGGCGTTTCAGTTGGACTTGGAAATTTAAGATTGGGATTGCATAGTGCCTCACACGTTGGAGCATTGGTGAATTACCAAAAAGGCCTGGCCGAGTTGATTTGGAATGGAAATGCCTCCAGCATTGGAGAAACGGTCAATATCGGTACGGGTATGCAAATTTCGGGTTATCACGAATTGGGATTGACTGGAAGTTATAAAATCAAAATGATCACGGTAGGTGTTGGATTGAAATACATGACAGGAGTAGGTGATGTTTCTACTGAAAATTCGGACGCAAGTTTATTCACGGATCCAGATGTTTATCAATTGACACTCGATTCCGACTTTAGAGTAAACTCCTCTACTTTTCTGGATTTCAATGGCATTGATGATTATAATGTCAATTTTGACCTTAACGACTTTGGCTTTGGCAATATGTTTTCCAGCAACTCAGGTTTTGCGCTTGATTTGGGGGTGGATGTTGATTTAGGAAAGTTGAAAGTTGCGGCAAGCGTCGTTGATTTAGGAAGCATCAATTGGACTGAAAATGTAAAAAATTACACCTCTAATGGTTCTTTTGAATATGATGGCCTCGATTTTTCAGGGGCTATAACTGGAAGTGATGCGAGTTTTGAAGGTGCCTTAGATACGCTCCAAGAGATTTTTAAAGTTACCGAAACCTCCGATGAATACTCCACTTCACTTCCTCAAAAATTATACGTTAGTGCCATTTATGACTTGACAGATAGGTGGCAATTGGGCGCCTCTTTCTATAATCAATCTTACCAAGGTACGACCTCCAACGCTATCTCATTGGGTGCACAGGCTCGATTGAGCAAGATGATTTCTGTTGGTGGAAATTATTCAATCTACAATGACAATTTTGCGAATATTGGTTTGAATGCCACGGGCAAATTTGGCCCCGTGCAACTCGTCCTTGCTTCTGACAATGTGATTGGTCTTTTTGATTTGGATAATACAAAATACACCAATTTTAGGATGGGATTGAATTTGGTTTTTGGTTCAAAAAAGGCGGATGTAATGCCCGTTGATGATTATTAATTCGGTCAACAGTAAAGGGTGCGCGCCTTGTAGTAGGGACAATTCATGAATTGTCCCTACTACAAAGCAAAAAAAAGCGGATATTCGAATTGATTCGAATATCCGCTTTTTAAATCCGTCAGCCGTCCTTCGTCAGCGAAGCGGCCGTCAATCGTTTCTAAGCATCTGCTTTATTATTTCCATCCACCTCTTTCATTCCTTCTTTGATCTCGTTCTCAATAGTATTTCGGGCATTATTGAATTCCTTGATTCCTTTACCCATACCACGCATCAATTCAGGAATTTTCTTACCTCCAAACAACAATAAAATAATAAATAGGATGATAAAAATTTCAGTTCCTCCTGGTATCATATCAAAATATATTTTCGATTATTCAAATTTGTTCTAACACAAAGGTACAGTACATTGACCGATTTACAAGTTAAAAGTTTAATTCTAACTCAAAATTCACTATTTCTTCAAGCCAATTTCGCGTAAGCGCTCATCCAAATAACCACCTGCTGTAATGGACTCATAAGCCAACGGGCGCTCCTTGGTCACACAACTTTCGAGACATGTCAAATCCATAGTACTCTGCGGATGTAAGAAAAATGGAATAGATAAACGCGGTTTATGCCACTCCTCGCGAGGAGGATTCACCACTCGGTGTGTAGTAGATTTCAAATAATTATTGGTCAAACGCTGCAACATATCCCCTACATTAATGACAATTTCATCATTTTCAGGTAGAATATCTTTCCACTCGCCTTCTGAGTTCAACAACTGCAATCCGCCTGCTGATGCGCCTACCAAAAGCGTTATTAAATTAATATCTTCATGCTGTTCTGCACGAATTGCAGTTTCAGGCTCTTGCGTAATGGGCGGATAATGAATAGCGCGTAAAATGCTATTTCCTTTATCAATTTTCCCTGCAAAATAGTCTTCTGGCAAATTCAAGTGTAATGCAATTGCTCGTAGCAAATGTGCTCCTGCCGTCTCAAAACCTTGATATAATTGCTTACCCCACAACAAAAAACTTGGTACTTCGGCTACGGATACGTTCCGCGGATATTGAGAACGCAAAGGGTGTCCTTCAGCTACAAATTGACCAATTTGATAAAATTCTTTCAAATCAGCTACTTCTGATTGTTTTGCATGTTCTTTACCAAACGAAGTATATCCTCGCTGTCCAGCCAACCCAGGAACCTCATATTTTCTTTTGGTTTTCACCGGAAGGTTGAAAAAAGAATTCGCATTTTTGAAAAAACGCTCAATCAAATCTTTAGAAATCCCATGCCCCACAACACCGACAAAACCGGTTTCGTGAAATGCTTTTCCTAACTTATCTACAAATGCTTGCCGCTCTTCGGCGTTGCCGTTCACAAACTTGGAAAGGTCAACTAATGGTATCGTACGATCTGCCATATTTTTGCTAATATTTTAGGGAGGGTCTGATGCTTTAGCTGTGCATCGGTTTTCTCTTGTTTCAGGAATAAATTTTACAAAATCAGGTTCTTTAGATTTAGATTTGCAGCTTGAAATCTATTTTTAAAAAACTTCAATCCTTAAAGGTAGGTGAAATGAAAATCAAAATGAAAATAAAATGAAAAATTATAATCCGTCTTTCGTCGTCCGTCAGCGAAGCGGCCGTTATTCGTTGTTAATACCCCAGCCGTTTCGTCTCTCCATTTAGCATGGCTTCTACCACAGCGAGAATTGCCTTGGGTTTATGTGGTCGCCAGTTAAAATCTTGATAATCACCTTCAAAATTCACATAGTATTGCAATCGCATATTCGCCATTTCATCTGCCACATGCGGGTGGACATTTACGAAAGTAATCCAACCACCTTCTTCCTTTATGTCATCATACCATTCCTCATAATAGGCATCATCCGAGCCATGAAAATTGAGCACATTTTCACAAATTAAAATGAACTTGTGAACGCCTTCTTCAATCAACGAATCTATCACTTCTCGCTTGAGGTGCATAATATCGTTGTACAAACAGTCATTCCACTCCCCTATAAATTCGAGGATAGCAAACCCTTTTTCATAATTGACAAAAATGATTTTGGTGTAAAGCGTCTGTGAGCCAAACTCATCCCATTGCGGATGAATGAAGTAGTTGTAAACCTTTTGTGTAAACGTAAATTCACTATAGACACGGCCATAGAACGGCGACTTGTCATCTTTTACGGCATCATATTCATCTCTCCACTTAAAATGCGGTTCTATGTCGTGCATGTAAGAAGTTATTGTTTTTGAGAATTAGAAACGCTACTGTTTTTCGATTGTTCGTAGATTTGTGTTTGGATTTCGGGAAATCGAGATTTCGCGAAAGTCCAATTATATAAAAAACTTGAGTTGCGAATATTTGCTCCAAAGTAATCAAGGTTAAATGGTGGTACGGTTACTTGGTTTTCCTAAACAATGTAGCCATTTATCCATAAAACAATAAAACCATCGAGAAGCTGCTCAATTGTTCGCAACTGAGATTAAAATCTAAATATCCAATTTTTTTCATAATGCTCAAAATCGTCATCACGGGCCCTGAATCAACGGGCAAAACGACGTTGGCCATGCAATTAGCCGCTCACTTTAAGACGGTCTGGGTGCCAGAGCATGCTAGAGCATATTTAGATACCCATCGTGGCACGACTCCAAGTTGTCCCACGATTAACTACCGATACAGCGACCTCGAAAAAATAGCAAAAGGGCAAATTGAATTGGAGGAGCAAAAACTGGCTTCCGCCAAAAATTTACTTTTCTGCGATACCGATCTTATTACCATCAAAATTTGGTCAAAAGTAAAATACGACCGTTGTAGTAGTTGGATTCAGGAACAGATCAAAGAACGCCATTACGATCATTATTTGCTTTGCAAACCTGATTTGCCGTGGGAA
>CALDSS010000185.1 GCA_937924495.1 uncultured Saprospiraceae bacterium | reverse complement strand
ATTTCTGACAACGCGGGTGGTATTGCTGAGATGGCAGAGTTGCCAAAAGAAGTACGTCAACGTACTGATAAATTGGATGCAGTAGGTAACACCACCGCGGCAATTGGAAAAGGATTCGCAATTGGTTCTGCGGCATTGACTGCATTGGCATTGTTTGCGGCTTTCATGGTAACTGCGGGTATCACTTCTATCGATATTGCTCAACCTAAAGTAATGGCTGGTTTATTAATCGGTGGTATGTTACCATTCGTTTTCTCAGCGATGTCAATGGGAGCAGTTGGACGTGCGGCGATGGATATGATTCAGGAAGTTAGACGTCAGTTCAAAGAAATTCCTGAATTGAATAAAGCATTGGCAGTCATGAGAAAAAATGACGGCAAAGAAATGAAAGACTGGTCTGATGCAGATAGAAAAACTTTCGAAGCTGCAGACGGAAAAGCAGAATACAGCAAGTGTGTTGAAATCTCAACGGCTGCTTCTATTCGTGAAATGGTCGTTCCTGGTTTGTTAGCAGTAATCTCTCCTGTAGTTATCGGTTTTGCTGGTGGTGCTGAGATGCTGGGAGGTTTGTTGGCAGGTGTAACGGTTTGTGGTGTATTGATGGCGATTTTCCAATCCAACGCAGGTGGTGCTTGGGATAACGCTAAGAAAATGTTTGAAGAAGGTGTAACTATCCAAGGTAACAAGCACTACAAAGGTTCTGAAGCACACAAAGCTGCTGTTGTAGGTGATACGGTTGGTGACCCGTTCAAAGATACTTCTGGTCCATCATTGAACATCTTATTGAAATTGATGTCTGTTGTGGCTTTGGTGATTGCTCCTTTCTTATAGGAAGCAGACTTTAGACACGAGACTTTAAATATTAAAGCCCTTCGAGCGATTGCTTGGAGGGCTTTTTTGTTTGCTTTTCGGTGAACTTTACTAAAGGTACTTTTTTAGAATCGCTTCTTTTTGCGCTGGTATCTCGCTGAGTTGTTTTTCTAAATCTGCGATTCGAGATTCTATTTTTTCGATTTGGGTTACTATTTTTTGTTGGTCAATGAGGGGAGGAAGATTAATTTTAAACTCTTCTAATTGCCCTTTTGTAATTGCTTCTCTGGTCGTTGCTGATTCAGCAATTTTTAAAAGTGTAGATTTAATTTCTGCCGAAACTAAAACCTGCTGCAAGTATTTAGGTAACACTCTTTCATTTGCTCGTATGATGGCAACATGTTGATTTACTCGTGCAGGAAGGACTGACGGCTCAACTAAACAACATCTTAAAACAGATGCACCAGTAATATTGAAAAGCACATCATTTTTCTGAACAGTCACATTATCAAGTTTTTTCGCTTGTTCGCTATTGATGAATACAAGTCCTTTTCGTTTAAATCCATCATCATAGACATTTTGGCTGCGAATTAAAGAAATCCCTACCTTATGATAAGAAGCTTCTCCTCCTCTCGGTGTAGCTCCACTACCAATTTTTGATGTGATTTCTTCAAGTTTTATTCTGACTCCTTTTTGAATATTAAGAATTTCGCTTTTTTTCTTTTTCAAAAGTTCAACCTCTTGTTCCTTTTTGAGATTTTTTTCCTCTAAAATTTTGATTTCATCCACTATTTTTTCTTGTATCTCTTTTGGTGGGAAGGGGATTTTAATTTTAGCTAAATCTTCACCGTAAACGTGAGGCTGAGCTTGTCCTCGTTGTAAATCATAAATTTCAGGTTGGATTATTTTCAGGAAATTGAAAATTAAAAAAGTAGAAATTCTTTTTTCGTCTTTGGAAACGACCGTGTTACAATCAGAAGCGAAAATGGATTCATAATGATAATTTACAAACCCAGAGTTAGCTCCTGACGCACTGACCGTGATTACATTTCCTTCTCGATTAGATTCATTGTGAAAATAGGCAGCCTTTTTTCCTCCAGCAATTACAGGAATTTTTCCTTTTTTAGTTTTTGTCTGAGTTATAGATTTCCCCTTTTCAATATTTGCAATATCTGAAAGTAAAGTAAGGCTTGATGTTCCCCAAATTTCCTCAAAATTCACTTTTTTTTTAGCCGCCGTAGAAACCCCCTTCTCAAAATCAAATCGATCAAAAGTCATCATATCTATTAACTGCACACGTGAAACATTCTTTTTTAAGTCCTCCTGAATCTCAGTTTCAAAGTCCCCTTTAAATGCTTTGTAAACATAAGTACTCGCCTTTTCAGGATTGTCAAAAATATCTTCATCAAAGAGTTGAGTACATTCTGAAATACTTTTACCTCGACGTATCGGATGTATCCCCTCACTTCCTCGGCGATTACTGAATTCATAACCTAAAAACTGCTTTTCTGCTTTTTTCTCTCCACTCTTTACCAAAACCGTTTTTTGTGGATAAGCGAGGATGAAATAAAAGAGTTTTTCATTTTCAATATTCAATACTTTTTTCCAAAGATCATCTTCGTTCTTGGCTTTAATTTTCTTTCGATATTCTTTATAAATTTCATGATTTAGAATTGTATCGTTGGGAGCTTTTTTGACGAAAGTCAGATAATCTTCAAAAGTGATTTCTTCCCATGTGTGGGTGACATATTTCGCAGCAGGTCGCTCAATTCCGTTGATGGTTATATCACTGAAATTTTTGAAAAACTTATCTACCGCAATTTGGAAATTAATTGAATCGTAATTATTGCGGCGACGTAAAAAGAGCACAACAGTATTTGTACCTGTTGCCATGAAGGTGTTCGATCCCAATTCAGTAATCGCTATTAACTCAAAATATTTTAGAATTATTTCTCTTGTCTTTGTATAAATACCCGTATTACTCAAAATTGAACTTGGCAAAATAACACCTGCAAATCCACCATCTTTAAGCAATTGTTTGGTACGCTCAATGAAAAGACATTCAATTTCAGAACTGCTGTCTGTTAGTTTTCCGTACAGTTCAAAATCATCGTCTTTGTAATACTCTCGACTTGCATTTTTAAATGAAGACACTGAGTAAGGTGGGTTAGAAATCACAATGTCAAACTGCTTATTTTCTTGTGGAAACTTTTCGTCAGTGACTTTAAGCAGTCCTTTATATTCTTCGGTTTTAGAAAAATTGGCTAAGCCATCACTCAAAATTACATTTGCCAAACCATCCCCGTGTAAGTAACATCCAACTTTTCCTACTTTGACTAATCGGTAATCTTTTTCGATACCGTAAACGTATTTTGTAGCCCAATCAAAATGATCTCTTTGCCAAGTATCAATTTTTCTGGAGGTACTTTCAATATAGTTTTCTGCCTTTTTTGAATCTAAAATTCGTTGAATTTCGTGCATGCTCTCGGTCAGAAAATGACCACTTCCCGCAGCAAAATCAATTACGTATGGCAGCAAATTATCTTTCTCTCCTTTGTCTAACTTTTCTTTTACCAAATCATCAATCGGTAATGATTTGATGATAAACTGAGCGATAGGAACAGGGGTGAAGAATTGCCCTGATTCTTGTTTTAAACCCGTTGTAAGAAGTAATTCGAAAAAATCAGAAAGATATTGCTGACGTTTATTATAACGCAATCGAAAGCCTTGCAATAACTCTACAACCTCTTTTACAATCTTCGCATTTTCAGTAAAGGATTTTTCATCAAAGACTTCTTTAATAGCAAATTCATTATTTTTTTCGAGGCGAATACGATTAATTTTATGTAAAATTCTTTTTCGTATGTCCTCCTCAATTAAAGAAGAAAATTCATGATTAAATTCATCTTTTGAAAAATCAGTCACTGTTTTTTCCAAAAACTCAAACATTCCAGATTTATAGAGGTCAGTTAAGCGAAGTTGAAAATCAACATGATTGTCTTTTCCTTCTAACCACTGAAATCTTAATTCTTCATTCGGTTTAGTTGATTTTTCATCATAAACCTTACAAAGGAAAAGCGTAAATATTTTATTGAAGGCATTTGGTTTATCCGAAACAACATTGTGTCGAAGTATTTCTAAAAACCGATTAAAAATAAAGCCACTGTCTTCTTGTTTGATTGGAGTAAGTTGCTTTGGAGTAAGTGCCTTACTAACGAATTGGTAAGGGTTTACCCAACCATTAAAAACGCCATTATCTTTGGTGAGTTTATTCCATTTTTCATAAAAATCATCTTTGTCTCCTATCCGGTAATCATCCTCTATTTTAACGATTTCATTTCTATGAACGATTTCTTTTCCACGTAATTCAGAAGCATAAAGCATTAAAAGACTCGCTTTATTACTAAATTTGAAATAAGTAAAAAGTTGTCCACCGTCCTTTTTCATTCGATTGAACTCCTTATCGAATTCCTTTCCGAACGTCTTACATTCAATCAATAAATATTCCGAATCATCTTCCTCGCGAGTAACACAAATATCTAATCTACCAGATGTTCCGTGCCCTGCTGCCCAAGTTTTTTCGAGAATGATATTTTCGGGTTTGTATCCTTTTTCGAGTAAGCGATCGACGCATTCAAGGACAACCCAATTTTCGCTTTGGGAGAAATTTTGTGTGGTTTTGCTTTCTACTCTAATTTTTGCTCCAAAATTGATTTTTTCCTTAGCAAAATCAACTTCAAGTGAATAGTCGTTTAGTTGGCTATACTTTTTTTGGAAAACATCAACGGCATTTTCCTTTGGGGAGAACCCCATAGCAATCAAAAGATCTGTCGTATTCATCTGTTTCTCATGTTAGATTCAATTAATTGTTTCATTTACCGCTGTGTATTGAATCTCGTATGTTTATAACTACAAATGTAGAAAATTATGCCAGAGTAATCATTTTCTTTCCTTCAAAATTCATTTAGATTTACACCCGGTTTAACCAAATGAGAAATTCGCTAATCATTTTCAATTAAAGTTTTCAAAACATTTCAACAATCCAAAAATAAAGCATTCTAATAAAAAACTCCCCATTCACAAATCTAATCTCCAAAGCACCTGTTCAATGTATGCGGAACTGTAGTTCCGCAAAAAATTAATTTTTAAACTCGCAGAACTGCAAGTTCCGCCCACTTTTCTTCTAATGAAATTCATCAATCCATTATTCACTTTTTTATTATTCTTTTCTTTACAAAATTTGGACGCTCAAACCATCGCTGCTGAAAAATCTAAAGTCAATTTTTCAATAAAAAACATAGCAATCAACACCGTCAACGGCAATTTCACGGGCATGAAAGGCAATGTCAGTTTTAATGAAAGCGATCTTTCTGTATGCACTTTTGATGTGTGTATTGATGCGGCCTCAGTTGATACCGACAATCAAAAACGAGACAACCATTTACGCAAAGCTGACTTCTTTGAGGTAGAGCAATATCCTTCTATTTGTTTTGTTTCTGAATCGATTTCAAAAACAGAAAAAGGATACAATGCAAAGGGCAATCTAACCATGCATGGCACCACAAAATCGATTGAAATTCCATTCACTTTTGATGGTTCGACTTTCGTCGGAAATTTTGAAGTACTGCGAAAGGACTTTGGAGTAGGCAGCAGTTATGGCAACTTCATGGTAGGAAATAAGGTGAAGGTGGAAATAGTTTGTGTTGTGAGATAAGATCAAAAGTCCCCGATTTTTTTTAAGAATTGGATAAATCTTACCTTCGAGGCTAAACGAAAAACATCTATGATTCGACTTGGCTTTTTTCTGTTATTTCTGTTACAGGGCTTTTGTCTTTTTCATGCGTTTAAAAAAGACAAAGATTTGAAGTGGTTTGCGGCCATTATTTTTCTACCATTTATGGGGAGCATGCTTTATCTCTATTTTCATGTTTTGAACGAAACGAGTGTTGAAGAAATAACCGAAAACATAAAGCAAACCATTGAGCCAGAGTATAAAATTGAGCAATTTGAAAAGGAGGTTGAAATCTCTGACACCTACTCCAACAAACTAAAACTGGCCGATTTGTACATTGAAAATCAACGATATGAAGAGGCTATCAAAACCTTAGACCCTTGCCTTGATGGTATCAATTGCGATAGTCCTGAATTGTTGAAAAAATTGCTCAAAGCACACTATCTCAATGAAAACTATGCTGCCACTGTGAAGTATGGAAAACAGCTCGAAAGCGAAAAATATTTCAATCGTTCAGATGAGAAAATTGCTTATGCATGGGCATTGCATTATACAGGGAAAGAAGCAGCGGCAGAAGCAGCTTTTCAATCCATGGATACTACTTTTTCCAATTACAAACAGCGCTATGAATTCGCGATCTATTTGGATGAAATAAAAAGAACTGACGAGGCCATTGAAAAAACTACAGAGCTACTCGACGAGTACGACCAAATGGATTTTCACGAAAAGAGAATGAAAAAAGATGTTTTCAAAGCCATCAGAAGTTTGAAGCGAGAATTGGAGTAATGCTTAATGGATTCTATTCTGTAAACGGCGAAAAATGGACAGGGGTGACATTGCGCTTGTTTCAAACAACTTCATTTGCACAAATGCCTTTTTGCAATGCTCTTTCCTCAAAATGCCTTTTCAAAATGCGCTCTAAAAATTCTTGATCAATTTCATCAAAAGAA
This sequence comes from uncultured Saprospiraceae bacterium, assembly GCA_937924495.1. GTDB lineage: Bacteria > Bacteroidota > Bacteroidia > Chitinophagales > Saprospiraceae > JAGQWW01. Next base: position 8,152 of record CALDSS010000185.1, on the reverse strand, counting down.
TTTTTCAAAGAAGAATCGACATCAAAAACGGCTATCAAGTTTTTATTTTTATCAAAAACAGGAAGAACAATTTCTGATTGAGAATTGGGGTCGCAAGCGATATGGTCTTTGCCTTGTGCCAGGGCATGCACGTCATTGACCAATTGTGTTTTTTGCTCACGAGCAGCTTTACCACATACGCCTCTCGAAAAATCAATATGCAAACAACCTAAGGTACCTTGATAAGGGCCCACCACCAAAGCCTCTTTGTGCACCAAATAAAAACCTACCCAATAATAATATGGAAGATACGTCTTCAAAATGCAGTTGATGGTTGACATTTTCATCACCATAAGTTGCGCTTCATCTAAATTAGCGTTGATGGCCATCTCAGCCATTTCATAGGCTTCCAGTTTTTCTTCTTTGGAAAGATTCTTAGAAGGATTGATAAAGTAAGGCATTTCTGCTGTTGCACTCATGATAAAAAAATTGTTTAATGGCTAAATTGTTCGATTGTGATGCCAAAAATAAAGGTCTAAAATAAAAATGAACATACAAGACACATTGTGCAGAGAAATTGATTCTCCGCGTCTTTGTGCCGCTGCGTTCATTTTAAATCTGTTTATTGAGAGAGAATCTTACTATCCCTTATTCACCAGTTCCAATACCTTCTGAAACATCTTATCCTCATCGCCACTTAGGTATTTGCGTTTGTGATAAACGATTTTTCCATCTTTATCTAAAATGAAAGTTTGTGGCAAGCCATTAAGACGACCCGGCATGATGTTTAAAAATTCTCGATTGACATCGAGGTAGCTATCCCAACCCCATTCTTGCTCTTTTACGGTTTTAAAAAATCGCTCATGATTTTTAGGAAAGTCAGTAGAAATCGCATACAGATTGAAATCTGCTTGTTCTTTCCAACCTTCATATTTCTTTTTCATATTGGCCATTTCGATACGGCAAGGTGGGCAAGTTGTCAACCAAAACAGAAGAACGGTCGGCTTGCCATTTTTGGGCATTGCCTCAGCTGATTTGAGTTCTTTTCCATTAAGGTCTTTAAAAGCCAAATCATAAGGAAAAAGTGTATCGATTTTCGACTTTTGTCGAGCGGTAGAAACGAAGTAATTTTTCCTTGTTTTTTTGGTAGCATTTGCATGGAGGTTTTCTGGTCGTTTCGGAGCATTTGGATTGGGAACCACCTTTATGCCTCGTTCCTCTCTCGAAAGTTTAGGCCCTCTTTGTTTCTCAACTTTTGGCTGAGCTACCACAGTATTTTCCTCAACTGTTGTCGTCTTCTCTGTGGTGGCATTTTGACAAGTACCATAGGTATTTAAAATAGCACACAGAGCAATTATGATAAATCTATTCATGGATTAAATTTGATTTTGTTCATTAAGTATTACTCAAAAATAACTCCCCCTCTTCAATTCAAAAAATTAGCTCGAAAAACCTCATTATCAATCACTTTTCCTTCACTATTTTTTTGAAATCGGGAAATTATTTTTGAGCGTTTCAAAGAGAAACTTATATATCTCTTGTCCATTTAGATGTACGATAAAATTACAATTCCTGTTCCACACGTTCCAGTCCTTCTTGCGCTTTTGCGTAATTAGGTGAAAACTTTAACGCTTGTTTAAAGTCCTTTTTGGCTCCAGCCATATCCCCGACCAATTCTTTGGTCAATCCACGATAATAATATCCAGCAATCGTCAACGGAGATACTTCTAATAAAATATCAAATTGGTCAATCGCTTTTTGCAAACTATCCATTTCTAAATAAATCAAACCCGAATTGAGATAAGCCTCCTTATATTTAGGGTTTTTGACAACGATTGATTCGTAAATTTCTAATGCGCCAGTGAGGTCTTTTTGCTCATTAAGATAATAAGCTTTCGCATGCATCACATCCAAGTTATCTGGCTCAATCAAAAGTGCATTATCAAAATATTTCAAAGCTAATGGGTCTCCTAATTCCGTGTACATCTGTCCTAAAATAATCCACGCTTCAATAAGTTTAGGATTGTTTTCTACAGCCGACTGAAAGCTATTAATTGCCCGATTCGTTTCTCCAATTTCGCGCAAAGCAAGTCCCATCATAAAAAAGGCGTCTGCATTTTGTGGGTCTCTTTTTAAAACCTGATCCAAGGTCTCAAAGCAGTCACGGTGCTGTTTTAGAATATACTGAAATTCAGCCAACTTGAGGTATGAAGGAATATTTTCAGGAAAACGCTTTACGGTTGACTTCATGACTCGAAGGGCATCAAATGACTTTAGTCCATCCAAATACACATCTGCCAACAAATGATAATACGGATACTTATTAGAATCAATTTCTACTGCCTTCGAAAGGTCATTAATGGCATCCTGATAGGTTTCGTTTTCGTATAAAATCTCAGCTCTTTTAAAATAAAGCTCAGAATTATCAGGATCTTTTGCAATGGCACTGGTCAGCAGTGCAACTGGGTTTTGCTCAGAATTTACCTGAACTGATGCTTCGTCGCCACCACCACAAGCAATGGCAAACACAACAATAATTAATAGTAAAACCGTTTTAAAGTGATTCATAAAATAGATATTAACAGAAAACAAAATAAATATAGAAGTCGTTTAAAAAAAAGATTCTGGTGACAAATTTTAAAATCATAGTCTAAAATCTACCACATCTCATTTTCATTTTTCAACTTTTAACATAAGTAAGTTCTCAATATTAAGGCATTTATGATTTTTTGCTCTTAATTTTGCCGAACGAAGTTGAAATTTTGAACATAATTTAACCCAATTAGAAAATTCCTCCTGCATGATTTATAAAGTGATCAACCATTCACTTTTTCAATTTGCTATCTCGGCCGGTTTGGTTGCAGGAGCACTACTCTGCATTTTTACGCCCAACATTCTATTCTGCAAATGGGCTGCAAACTATGCCAATCAAATCATACTTGGATATTTAGCGTTGGGTTTTGGGTTTATGTTTATCAAACAACCCAAATTGATGTTTGCGAGTTTTACTTGTTGTGCTGCACTTTGTCTTTTTCTACAAAATACAATGAATAGCCCTTTCAAAAAAACCGCAAAAAAATTCAATCCAGCTACCAGCATTTCTATTGCTCATTTTAGTACTTCTAAATCAACGGAGACTATTTCCGAAATGATGGACTTGATTAAGACACATAATGCAGACTTGGTCTCTATTCAAGAGATAGATGATTTGTGGGCACAGGAGCTGAAAGATTGCATGAGCGATTATTATCCGTCAATGGTGATGTTGCCCGACACCGGTTTTCAGGGATTGGCGCTACTGTCTCGTTATCCACTCGAATACATCGACACTTTTCATTTTGATGGAAAACCAAGCTTGCATGGAAGAATTAGTACGCCTGAGAATAATAGGTTAAATTTACTTTCAACGCATACTTCACCAGCTATAGACGATGAAAGCTATCAGGAATTGGTGGCTCATTTAGAAGTATTGAGCCGACGAATTAAAGAATTTGATGCTCCCTATATTACACTTGGCGAATACAACGCAGTGAGCTGGAGTAATGAAATTACTGATTTCAGAGAAAACTCAAATTTAAAGGATAGCCGTAAAGGAATGTCCCCTACCTACCCCAGTGGACAGATGGACTTTATGGAGGTTCCTGTAGATCATATTTTTTATTCAAATCATTTACAATGTCTTGAATTTAAAACCCTTGATGGGAAAGAAACATCTCACTTGGGCATTATGGGAACGTACGAATTTAAACCAACACCTAAAGCATTAAATGTCCTTAGCAAATCGATTTAAGAGTTTCGGATATGCCTTTAAAGGTTTAGCCGTTCTTTTTAGGGAAGAAGTGCATGCACAATTCCATCTTTTTGCAACCTTTGTGGTGACATTCGCTGGTTGGTATTTTCAAATTTCAAAAACAGAGTGGTGTTTGGTCATCTTAACGATTGCCCTTGTCATTGCTACAGAAGCCCTCAATACTGCCATCGAAAACCTTACTGACTTAACTTCCCCCGAAATCCATCCTTTGGCAGGAAAAGCGAAGGATCTTGCGGCAGCTGGTGTTCTTATTGCTGCTTTTGGAGCTGCCGCTGTGGGGTCACTCATTTTTTTACCAAAAGTCATTGCCCATTTTTAAGGTTCAATCGGGCAACATTTTTGTATTTTATAGAATCCTAATTGAGTTATAGCAAAACTCATTAGCAAATAGACTAGTTCAGAAATAAGAAATTTGGAAATGAAATTTAGATTTTTTTCTCAATTGGAATATTTTTTTGAGTCAATAGCAGTAGCTATTGGCGAGGAAAAATAATTCAAGTGAGGGAAAAAGATTATTTCATGTTCAAGAATGTTATTTTTGAACAAGTCTAAGTAAAGCAGTACAAATTATAATCTAATGAAAAAGCGTTTAATCCTCCAGATTATTCTGGCAGCATTGTGCAACAGTCTCTCATTTGCTCAATATCAAGCCAGCTGGTTATCTGATAATTATGCAGGTATCAATAGTGTAAAATTCAACCCAGCTTCCCCAGCTTCTTCTCCAGCAAAATGGGAAATCAACTTCATCGGTTTTGAACAATACTTCAACAACAATTACGGCTATTTAAGGAATGGGAGTCTTTGGAATTTTTTCAAAGAACGAAATGACTTGACTTTAGAATTTGAACCTTCTTTAGACGGAGCACCTTCTACTGCTGACTTCGTTCTCGATTTTTATGATGGTGAAAAATTAAGATTTGCCAATGCTCAAACTAATATTTTGGGGCCATCAATTTCTATAAAATTAAGTGAAAGACATCAGGTAGGACTATTCACGGGGTTCAATACCGCTTTTGGTTCTAAAGATGTTGCTGCAAAATTTTCTTATTGGATTTACGAACCTTATCCATTTTTTGAACCATTTGACGTAACACCATTTATGGGGTCTGTTTTGGCATGGTCTGAAGTCGGTTTAAATTATTCAAACAAAAGAGAATTAGCCAACGGTTCATTAACTATTGGTGGAAGTATCAAAGCATTGCAAGGATGGGAGGCTGCCTACTTTGAGGTGGAAGATAATTTTGCGTTTACAAAATTGCCTGGTGACACCATCACTGGCCAATCACCAAACATCAGTCTTGGGCACACTTCTTCTCTATCCAATACTTTTCCTGATTTATCGCCTTCTATCAACGGGGTTGGTGTCGGAGCAGATATTGGAGTTGTTTACACTTCAGGAGATAGTGATGATGGAGTGATGTATAAATATAAAATTGCAGCTTCTGTAATGAATATCGGGAGCATCAAGTTTGATAAAAATACCGCTGCTCACCGTTTAAGCGCTGTTGATAATATAACCATAGCATCTGAAGACTACAAAGCCTACAACGAGGCAGGTCATTTGGATGATGCGGTAAGGAAATTTAGTTTTGACGTATTTGGTGATTCTACCGCATCGAAGATTGCCGATAACTTTACAGTTACGCTGCCTACTACTTTTAACTTGGCGGTGGACTTCAATATATTGCCACACTTGTACGTAAATACTGCTTTCGTACAACCTTTAGGAATAGGAAAAATTGTTCCTGAAATAGGTTCCCATTTTTCAATCACTCCTCGTTTTGAACATCGATGGTATGGGGCTTATTTACCAATTTCATATAATGACTGGAATGAAATTAATGTAGGATTTGCAGGTAGAATAGGTTATTTAATCTTAGGAACTGAAAATCTTGGAAGCGTCTTTCGGGCCTCCAATATGAATAGCACCGAGTTTTTCTTAGCCCTGAAATTCAATCCTTTTTGGAAAGGTGGGAATTCGTTGGGCAGTAGCAGAAGAGGAGATAATGTGAAGTGTTACTATTTTTAAAGAGATTTAGGTTTTTAGAAATTTGGACTTTTAGATACAAGATCTAAAAGTCCAAATTTCATCCTCTCCGAAAAATCTTTATGAAATCGTCGTAAACCAATTGCCGTCATTATCTTCTTCTCTTCGGCGTTCTTCTTTGGTTTTATCAAAAGTATCTCGTTTTAGAAAAAAGGAAGTTTCTTGTGGCTCATCTTCCCAAGAATAGCGTTCTGGCTTTTCATCTGTCTCAATTTGGTATCGAAACCAATAAGCGACAAAAATTCCGACCAAACCACCTAACAAATGGCTTTCCCAACTGATGCCTTCTTGATTGGGTAAAATGCCCAAAAACATTCCACTATAATAGAAACCAACAATAAGGGAAAGAACAATCGACTTTATATTTCTTCTAAAAATTCCAGTCCAACAAACAAAGGCAACCAAGCCGTAAACCACACCACTTGCCCCAATGTGAAATACCGAACGTCCAAATCCCCAAACAGCCAAACCCGTCAAGACATAAATCATCAAAATAGACTTCCAGGCCACGCGTGGAAAGAAGAAGAAGATCAAAGAGGATAAAGCAAAAAACGGAATTGAATTATTAATCAAGTGAGAAAAATCACTATGCAATAGCGGAGAAAAAACGACTCCTCTCAAACCAAAACTGGTGCGAGGATAGGTTCCTAAATAAGAAAAATCAAATGGCGTTAAGAATTGAAACAGGTGAATGCCCCATATCAATAGAATGAAATAGATAGGATATCTAACCGAATTGATGACTTTTTTGTCAAACATAGTATTTAATTAACCCATCAATTGTATCTCCGTTTAATCAACTTCACGAATTCTTTGGCTTTCTTTTGTTTCGATTTTTTTGACCAACCATATTCACTTGCAACCGAAGTCGCCAAAAGTTTTTTCGCTTCTTCAAATGATTTCAGACCATCGAGCTGTTTGATTGTATTATTGAACAAGTCATTGTTATCGCCAAAAAGCTCTTTGATGGTAAACATACGCTCGTTGATACTAAATGCTTTGGTCAAGTCCTTAATTGGTGATTGACTCAGTTTTTCTCTCAAATCAGTCGCAGTAGTAAGTTTAAAAATTTCTTCTAAATCTGGACTAATCCCAACTGATTTTACAATAGGCTTGGGAGCTGGAGCTGGCTTAGGTGGCACTACCTCCATTTCGACTTTTGGTTCTGGAGCTGGGGGTGGCGGCAGAGGTGTTGTTGGTATTGGTTTCGGGGCAGGAGCCACCTTTACCGGAGTAGGTTCAGGAATCGGCTCTGGCTCTGGAGTTACCACAGGAGCAGGCGGAGGAACAATTTCTTTCTTTACAGGTTTGGGTTTTGGCGCAGGAGCTGCTTTCATTGAGGCAGGTGCACTTTCTTCCAAAACAGATTCGTACAATTGACGAATGTAGTTTTTCATTAAGTCCTGCTCAATGTCTGCAATCTGATCTGGTGCTACAGACATGCTACGCATCAATACGTTGATTTTTTCTAATAAAATTTTTGCCTTGTCAATATTCATTGTGAGTATCCTTATTTAAGCCTCAAAAATATCAAAAGATTTTAGCTTTGTGTGAAATTTTGATTTTCTTGAGGTATTTCTAATTAATAACGAATGTTTTTAGAGCCACATTTTAAAGGTCAACGCAGCGGTTGGATTGAAGTTATTTGCGGAAGCATGTTTTCTGGTAAAACAGAAGAACTTATCCGTAGATTGAAACGTGCAAAAATTGCCAACCAACGTGTTGAAATTTTCAAACCAAAAATCGATACGCGTTACGATGACCGAAAAGTGGTTTCTCATGATGAGAACTCTATTCTTGCTACGCCCATCAAACATTCGAGAGAACTCTTTGAATTAACGAAAGGAGTACAGGTCGTTGGTATTGATGAAGCGCAGTTTTTTGACGAAGAATTGGTAAATGTGATACAACAGTTGGCCATCAATGGCACACGAATCATTGTGGCTGGTTTAGACATGGATTTTAAAGGGCGGCCTTTCGGCCCAATGCCTGAGATTTTGGCTGTGGCCGAATACCTCACAAAAGTCCACGCTATTTGTAGTCATTGCGGAAATTTAGCAACTCATTCTTATCGGCTTTCTCAGGATGGAGATACCGTTGTTTTGGGTGAAAAAGATGTGTACGAACCTCGTTGCCGAACTTGTTTTGCAATGGGGAATATCTTGGATTTGAAACCTGTTTCAAAAAATGAAACTACATAAATATCTGGTCGATCATTTTCTCAAAGGTCTGACTCTTCGTATAATTTCTATCACTGTATGGGTTGACTTGAAATTTTAAAGTCAGCGGTTGCTTTTCTTGAATAGTCAATTCAA
>CALDSS010000184.1 GCA_937924495.1 uncultured Saprospiraceae bacterium | reverse complement strand
GCTGGCTAAAAACTGGCGATGTCGGACAAATCGTTTTTCGAAAGTTTTTAAAAATAACAGATAGAAAAAAAGAGATTTTCAAATCATCCGATGGAAAGTACATTGCTCCACAGAAATTAGAAAGTTTGCTTACATCAAGCCGATACATTGAGCAAGCTATTGTCATTGGTTATAAAATGAAAAGTGTTGTAGCATTGATTGTTCCTGATTTTAATAACCTAAAAAAGTGGGCTGAAAATAATAAGGTGCATTGGACGGCTCCACAATTCATGGTCATCAATCAAAAGATAGAAGCGCTACTCGAATCAGAAATTGACAAATTCAATGAGCAGTTGCAACCACATGAGCGCATCAGAAAACAACTTTTCTTGCATGAATTATGGACACCCGAAACTGGAGAATTGACGGCAACCTTGAAGCCTCGAAGAAAGGTTATTATAAAAAATAATAATAAAGTAATCGAAAAGCTATTTGATGCATAAGTAAAGTTGAAAAAACAACCTTTTGATTTGAAGCGGTTCTTTTCCAATTATACTTCGTTAAAAAGCCTTTGATGCTCTGGCATCAAGCAACCACAGAATACTGAGGCATTGTCTGCGTTTTTTGCCTTGTCTAATAGAAAAATAACTCACTTCAATTTTCGAAACTTTATTAGTTCAACTTTACTAAACTAATTTGGTATTTTTACTATTGAACCAAATTAATTCTTGATAGTTATTCTTATATCACATAAATTGTGACAGAATTAAACACCGATTTAGAGTTTACATGCCTCCCGCCTCAATACAAATGAAGAACAGATTTCGTGAACATTGTTCTTTTTTTAAAACAAACTACACCTAACTATGGCATTAAGCATTAAACTTTCAAAAACTCCCTTAGACATCTCTTCATGTCTTAAATTTATGAACGGCAGCCAGCCTGGTGGACAATACATTGCACAGGCTGTTTTGACCAATCAATCCCACGATAATAAGGTAATTGAATTAGATTTCAAGGATTTTGAGAACGAATCATTTTTAAAAATGACTCAGGTTGCTCAAGAATCATTGCGTCGCTATCGTTTGCCAAAAGCAATTATTCATCATCGTAGCGGAACAGTTCGACCAAATGAAGTATTGATTTATCTTGCTTTTGCGGGCTCCGATGCTTCTATGGCCTATCAAGCTTGCGAGCGAGCTATCTCCAAAATTTGTGACTTCTTTCCGATGTGGCAAAAGGATGATTTCGAAATTACGCAAGTAGGGTTGGCTGCTCAGGCGGGATAATCTATCAGTCGAAAAAATATTCCCAACTTAAATAAACACACAAAATTTTTTTTTGGGTTAAATCAAATTGTGGACTAAGTCTTTGGATTTAGTTCGCAATTTTTTTTATCCAAGTACTCCTTTATAAATCAAGTAAGGAATAAGAATATAAAGAATAGAATCCCGAATTAGGTAGTACATAAAAATTGCCAAACCTACTTTCCATCCTTTTTGCTTTAACAAAGCTTTGAAACCATCCGCTTTCCAGATGGCTTTCCATTCTTTGATAAATGCAGGTGTAATGCTATCACTCCAAGACTTTTTTTCTTCTGTTTTACTCATCGGCTGCAAATGTAAAAAGGGTCGCTCATTCATTGAAGAATGAACCACCCTTTTTCGATAAAGTTCAGAAAATAGTAGATTGAATTTATGTCTTTCTCTTTTTCTTCTTGGCAGCAGGGAATAACACATTATTTAAAATCAACCTATAACCTGGTGAATTTGGGTGTAAACTCAAATCCGTCTCAGGGTCATTTACAAAATGACGATAATCCTCTGGGTCATGACCACCATACCAAGTCCAAAAACCTTCTCCAATATTGCTATGAATATATCGTGATTCTTGCGCAGGTTTGTTTTCGCCCAAAATCAAAACATTTGGCTTGATGACTTGATTGACATAAGCCGTCGTTTGTCCCATAAATCCTTTCACCGTACGGGTATGATTTTGTGTCAACATGGTAGGAACAGGATCCCATTTTGCTGAAAAGTCAAAAAGATTGAAGTAATCATTTTTGGCAGTGACGTTTCTACCTCTATTGTGATCGATGGTAGAATATTCGTACTCCAATGGATTTCTTTTCAATTCAAAATCTTGAAAAGCGAAGGTTTTAGAGAAATCAAGTTTACTTTGAGCACCTGGGTCAACTGCATCTCCATCATACATTTCAGCACAAATATCTACGCCCTCAGCAGCCAATGCAATATCATAAGTGTCTGTCGCTGAGCACATTGCAAACATAAATCCGCCGCCAACGACATATTCCCGAATCTTTTTTACCACTCCCAATTTGAGATGTGAAACTTTCGCAAAACCTAATTCTTTTGCAGATGCCTCGGAGCGGCGTACCTGTTCCTTATACCAAGGCTGTGTGTGATAGCTTCTGTAAAATCGACCATACTGCCCCGTAAAATCTTCATGGTGCAAATGCAGCCAATCGTACAAGGCCAATTCTTCGCCCAGTACTTCTTTGTCATAAATGGTTTCATAAGGAATTTCAGCGTAGGTGAGTACCATGGTCACGGCATCATCCCACGGTTGTATTTTTTCACCACGCACATTTTGGTCGGGCGTATAGACTGCAATTTTAGGAGCCACTTCCAGTTTGATAGCATCCATATTTGCTTCTGGATTGGCAATTTCTTGCAATAAATTATTGAACTGTCCATCCGCTATTACTTCATAACTTACCCCACGGGTTTTGCATTCTTTTTCAAAAGCAGAATTATGCTTGAACGCAAAACTTCCTCCTCTATAATTGAGCAACCACCATGCTTCCAATCCTTTATCCAATACCCAATAAGTGATACCATAGGCTTTAAGATGGTCTTTTTGAGATTTCTCATCCATCGGCAGTAGAATGTAGCCAGCCTGTACATTTAAGGTGAAAAGTAATAGCGCCATTGGCACCAAAATCCATTTTTTCATATTCAATCTTTTTTGAGAAAGAGCGTGATTTCTATAGTTGGGTTGCCGCTCCTCAAATAAAAAACGCAAATAATGCGCCTTAGTTTTTCAAACGAAGAACTTAGGATTTTGTTAAGGAAAGTAGGTGGAAGTTATAGCTGTGCTACTTCTTAGGCGGTTACTTATAGTAACCTCCTGGGTTTTAACTCCGAGAAAGTAAGGAGGTTAAGGGAAGTAACCGCCTTACTCGGCAAAGAAAAATTCAGACTTCATTTTACTCTAAATAAACTTCCCCTTTCATAAAAGTAACCGCCTGCCCTGTGAGCAAAACACGCTCGCCAATCACCTCAATTCCTAATGAACCGCCTCTTGCAGAAAGTTGCTCTGCTCGCATTTTAGTTTGATTCAATTTTGGAGACCAATAAGCAGCCATCGTTGTATGGGCTGAACCGGTCACTGGATCTTCAGGAATACCTGCTTTAGGGAAAAAACATCTCGATACAAAATCCACTTCATTTCCTTTCGCAGAAACAATGACACCACGAGCATCTGGTTGAGAAAGTAGATGCTGATTTGTATTCATGTTTTCTATAACTGTCTGATTATCAACGATTGCCAGCCAATCTTCTCTACCATCAAATAGCTCTAAAACTTCTGTTCCCAAGGCTTCTGGTAGATAATCGGGGATAGGAATGGACTTCAATTTATCGATTGGAAAATCCATTTGATAACCATCCGATGTTCTTTTGACAATGAGTTGACCAACTCTGGTTTGGAATTTTATTTCAGGTTTGGAAAAGCCTTCATGTTCGAAAATGACATGAGCCGTGGCGAGGGTTGCATGTCCACAAAGATCTACCTCAAACCCCGGAGTGAACCATCTTAAATTAAACCCATCCTCATTCGGAAAAAAATAGGCCGTTTCAGAAAGGTTATTCTCAATGGCTATTTTTTGAAGTAATTCATCCGAAAGCCATTTTTTAAGTGGAATAACAGCAGCAGGGTTGCCTTTGAAAAGCTCAGATGCGAAAGCATCGACTTGGTAGATTTTATAGGTTGGCATCAGTTTTTGCTTTGTGAAACTTTGTGGTATCTCTGTGTTTCTTTGTGGAATAGCTGTTACACAGAGAGACACTAAGAATCCACAAAGAGACACAAAGAAAATTTATACTTCAAATTCCAAAATTGTCTTTTCAATAATATCACAACACTCCTGAATTTGCTCTTCCGTCATAACCAATGGGGGAGCGAAGCGAATGATATTACCATGCGTAGGTTTGGCGAGTAAGCCATTATCGCGGAGTTTCATGCAAATGTTCCAAGCTGTTTTGCTTTCCTCATCATCGTTGATAACAATGGCATTGAGCAAACCTTTCCCTCGAACCAAGGTTACGAGATCCGTTTTTTTAATCATCTGATTCATGCGATTGCGGAAGATTTCTCCGAGACGCATGGCATTTTCGGCCAATCCCTCTTCTTCAACTACTTTTAATGCCTCCATCGCAATGGCGCAGGCCAATGGGTTGCCACCAAAAGTAGAACCATGCTCACCGGGTTTGATGGTCATCATGATATCGTCATTTGCCAAAACAGCCGAAACTGGGAATGCTCCACCAGAGAGCGCTTTTCCTAAAATTAAAATATCAGGTTTTACTTCTGGGTTGTGACCACAGCTTTTTTCGCATGAACAATTGCCACAGGTGGCTAACAATCGACCCGTTCGGGCAATGCCAGTTTGTACCTCATCGGCAATGAAAAGCACATTATTCGCTTTACAGATTTCAGCTGCTTTTTTCAAATATCCCTCATCTGGCACATAAACGCCTGCTTCTCCTTGAATCGGTTCTACCATGAAACCGCCAACATTTGGGTCTTTTACGGCGTCTTCTAACGCGGCCAAATCATTATATTGAATCACTTGAATTCCCGGTAAATATGGACCGTAATCTTTCGTCGCATCTGGATCGATAGAGCCAGAAATGACGCCTAAAGTTCTTCCATGAAAATTACCTGAAGCGAAGATGATAGTCGCTTTGTTGGTTTCAACACCTTTCACTTTGTATGCCCATTTTCTACACAATTTCAACGCTGTTTCTACCGCTTCAACGCCAGAGTTGATAGGCAACACTTTATCATAATTGAAGTACTCCGTTACAAATTTTTCATAAGGCCCCAACATGTCATTGTAAAATGCTCTTGAAGTCAAGGTCAAGGTCTTTGCCTGCTCCGTCATCGCATTGAGAATGCGCGGGTGGCAATGTCCCTGATTTACAGCAGAGTATGCTGATAAAAAATCATAATATCTTTTTCCTTCTACATCCCAAACAAAAACACCTTCACCTCTTGCCAGTACGACTGGAAGTGGGTGATAATTATGAGCGCCATATTTGTCTTCAAGTTGCATCAACTCTTTCGAGGAAAGTGTAGTTGTTGTCATCGTTTATATTTTTTTCTCTGTGAAACTTTATGAGTTCTTTGTGTAACTCTTGTGGAATAGCTAAATTCACAAAGTGACACAGAGGTTCCACAAAGAGACACAAAGGATTGAACTGCAAAAATAGAATAACGGTTGAATTATTTTTGATGTGCATCCGATAAAACCGCTTCCGCAAAAGAAATCATCTCTTTTTTCTCCAATTTCGAAAGCTCCTTTTTTATCTTTTTATAATTGACCTTTTGAGGGACTTCCATAGCGAAATAATCCTCATTCCACTGCTCTGAGTTACAACCTAATTTTCGGAGTTTTAGACGTAATTTTTCAGTATCAAAACTTTTATTCAAACGAATGACGCGAACAATGGAGTTGCCAGAATATTGAACGATTTCTTTAAAAAGGTAAGTCTGTTCTTTTTCCAAATATTCTGCTTGAATCAAATCATCTGTTGCAAGATTTGGAATGTAAAATGGAATATTTTCTACCTGAAAATGACCTTTCTTTTTATCTACCACTTTTGCCCAAAGGGTTTCGGCCATTTCTTTTCCTAAAATTTCAGAATAGAATTTGAATAGAATTTTTTGTGAGTTGTGTCTCATTTCTTCAGATTTTATGCTGAAGAAAATGCCATTTTCGTTCCAGTTTTTATGAATGTAAAGGCGCGGAGACTTAGAGATTAAAAAGGCAATGCTCCCAAATCCACATTTCCACCAGAAAGAATGATTCCTATTTTTTTGCCAGCAAACTTTTCTTTCTCTCTCAAAACGGCTGCAAAAGGGACTGCGCAAGAAGGTTCAATGATTATTTTCATACGTTCATAAATCAGGCGCATAGCATGGACAATTTCCTCCTCCGTTACTCGAATTATCGAATCCAAGTATTCTTGAAGGATAGGAAAAGTTACGGTTCCTAAAGTGGTTCTCAATCCATCGGCGATAGTATTGATGGTTTCGTTCGTTTCAATTTTTCCACTTTGTAAAGAACGCCAAGCATCATCCACCTCAAAAGGTTCGGCTCCAATGGTGATGCAATTTTTACCAAAATAATGAGCAGCCAAAGCCGTACCGCCAGACAAACCACCGCCACCAACAGGTGCCATCAAAATATTCAAATCAGGTTGTTCTTCAAGTAGTTCGATGGCTGCTGTCCCTTGCCCAAGCACTACTTCAATTTGATTGAAAGGGTGGAGTAGAGTCGCTCCTTTTTCTTCTACAATTCGATTGGCATATTCCATTCTGTCTTTGAGGGTAGGAGGGCAGAGGGTGACTTGTCCACCATATCCTTTTACGGCTGCTACTTTTACTGCTGGAGAATTGGAAGGCATGACGATGTAGGCAGGTATCCCCACTTCTTTCGCGCTAAGCGCAACGGCTTGTGCAAAATTGCCTGAAGAGTGTGTGACCACTCCTTTTGCTTTTTGCGCCTCCGTTAAATTTAAAACCGCATTGGCACCACCGCGCATTTTGAAAGCGCCCATTCGCTGGAAATTTTCACATTTGAAGTAAATATCTGCTCCTGATATTTCATTCAATTGCTGAGAGGTCATCACTGGTGTGCGATGGATGAAGGGTTTTATTCTTTCGTGGGTGTCGAGGAGTGCCTGTTGATACATTTTTGAATTTTCTGACGAAGGTAAGAAATGTAGCACAGGCATCCTTGCCTGTGTATTGCCAAGCAAAATCACCAAATTACAAATTTTCAAAAATCAAAAAAATAGGAATACCGCTCGGGCTCGCACAGGCAGGGATGCCTGTGCTACTTTGCTTTCATTG
>CALDSS010000183.1 GCA_937924495.1 uncultured Saprospiraceae bacterium | reverse complement strand
TTTTAATTTTGATTATTCATTTTGATTTCAATTTGATTTAATGTTTTATTACTTATTTGAATTATTAGAGAAAAACTATGGATGGAGTGGTGCAAGCCTTTGGCAGTTCATCACCTTCCGTGCAGGAGTAGCCATTATTTTTTCTCTGATTATTTCCCTATTATTCGGGGGCAGCATTATCAAAAAGTTGAAAAGGCTGCAAATAGGGGAAACCATACGAGATTTGGGATTGGAAGGCCAGAAAGAAAAAGAAGGCACGCCTACAATGGGTGGTTTCATTATCATTTTGGCAATTGTGATTCCCTGTCTTTTGGTGGCAGATTTGACAAATATTTATATCCAAACGATGTTGCTTTCGACCATTTGGATGGGATTGATTGGCGGCACAGATGATTACATTAAGGTCTTTCGAAAAAACAAAAAAGGCCTGAGTGGTAAATACAAAGTGCTCGGGCAAATTGTCTTAGGAATTGGCATTGCAGCAATCATGCTTTTGAACGATGATGTGGTGGTGAGAATGGATTTGACTGAATCCTTGGGGTACGAAACGATAAAGGAGTTCACAGATGCAAAAGGCGAAAAAATCGCTTATGTAAAATCTACTATCACGAACGTCCCATTTATAAAAGGAAATAACTTCGATTATAAGGATATTTTCTTCTTTATGGGAGACAATGCTGCCACCTTTGTTTGGTTGATTTTTGTACCAATTATAATCTTTTTGGTAACAGCTGTATCAAATGCAGCGAATTTGACAGATGGAATTGACGGTTTAGCTACCGGAATAACAGCAATAATTGCCGCTACATTGGCCGTTTTCGCCTATGTTTCGGGAAATGTGAACGCTGCTCAATATTTAGGGATACTGAACTTGCCGGGCACAGGGGAATTAGTGATATTCGCCGCGTGCTTGATAGGTGCCTGTGTGGGTTTTTTGTGGTACAACACCTATCCTGCACAAGTATTCATGGGCGACACAGGTAGTTTGACCCTTGGAGGAATTGTCGCCGCAATGGCAATTTTATTGAGAAAAGAATTACTATTGCCCATTCTTTGCGGAGTTTTTATGGTGGAAACACTTTCCGTAATGATTCAGGTAAGCTATTTTAAATACACAAAAAGAAAATATGGGGAGGGCAAAAGAGTCTTCCTAATGTCACCGATTCATCATCATTTTCAGAAGAAAGGAATACATGAATCAAAGATTGTAGCGAGGTTCTGGATAGTAGGAATTTTATTAGCAGTGGCAACAATATTGACTTTGAAAATACGGTAATGAGTACAAGCTCGAGACTCAAGATTAAATTCAAAATTTTGAATTTGAAACTGAATTTCAGCTTGGTCTTTATAATTACATAACAAACCCCAACTCTTCTTTACCCAAAATAACCGAGGTACGAAGCGTTGGAATTTTTTAATTTAAATTTTATTAAACATGGCAAAGGAACCATTAAGTTTCTACGATGTAAAAACCAAGGCTAAATTTGAAACTGCTGACTTCGAAGTTCGCGAGAAGAAAGGTAGATTTTATGCAGTAGCAAAATCTCAAGCAGAAGGTGCAACGCACGAATGCTGGAGAGTTCTTGGTAAAGCAGATGCAGCGAAATACTCAAGCTAGTAGCATCCCTTTTTTTGATTTGCCTAAGGAATGAGAAAACTGAGTTATTGAAGAAATCATTCCCCATAGACATAGCGCATTTTAAAAAATGCTGAACGATCTGAGAAAATGAGTAAATCAAAGTTATCCAATATCCCAACTTCCCGAAACCGAGTAGTGATACTCGGGGCAGGGGAGTCGGGAGTTGGAACTGCGCTTTTAGCCAAACAAAAAGGATTTGAGGTTTTCGTTTCTGACTTTGGAAAAATAGCACCCCAATACCAACAAGAACTAAAAGAAAATGACATTCCATACGAGGAAGGTCAACATACTGAAACGCTGATTTTTAATGCAAAAGAAATCATTAAAAGTCCTGGAATTCCTGATAAGGTTCCAATGATAAAGGAGCTGAAAAAGAAAGGGGTTCCAGTTATTTCAGAAATTGAATTTGCAGGGAGGTACAACAAAGCAAAAATTATCGGGATCACTGGTAGCAACGGCAAAACCACTACTACCCATCTGGTTTATCATCTTTTAAAAACCGCTGGTAAGAATGTTGAAATGGGAGGAAATGTAGGATACAGTTTCGCTCGATTGGTTGCTCAAAATGCGGCCAAAGTGATTGTTTTGGAACTTAGCAGTTTTCAATTAGATGGCATGTTTGAGTTTAAATCAGACATCGCTATTTTGCTAAATATCACTCCCGACCACTTGGATAGATATGATTACAAAATGGAAAATTATATCGCCTCTAAGTTTCGAATTTTTAGAAATCAGAATTCATCTGATGTTGCGATTTACAACACGATGGATGAAAATATAAACAACTATTTAGTTGAAAATCCACTGGAATCGGAAGAGAAACCAGTGAGAAAGATTGGAGTGGAGAATGGATTTTTGAAAGTAAATAGGTCAAAGTACAAGTTGAAAAATGTGTCCTTGAAAGGAAAACACAACATGTTCAACGCGACGGCAGCTATTTTAGCAGTGAAAGAGTTAGGTGTTTCTAACACATTGATTCAGAAGGGATTAGAAAGCTTTCGATCTGTTCCTCACCGCTTAGAAAAAGTAGCAGTTATTGAAGGAGTAGAATATATCAACGATAGCAAAGCGACGAATGTAGATGCAGTGTATTATGCTTTGGAGGCAATGAACAAACCCATCATTTGGGTTGTCGGAGGAACGGATAAGGGGAATGACTATGACCCAGTAGCAGATTTGGTGAAAGATAAAGTCAAAGCTATTGTTTGTCTTGGAGTTGATAACTCGAAAATTACGACCTATTTTAAAAATATTTGTAATAAAATAATAGAAACCAAATCGGCAAAAGAAGCTGTGAGGCAGTCGAAAAAGATGGCAGAAAAAGGAGATACTGTATTGCTTTCACCTGCTTGCGCAAGTTTCGATTTGTTTAAGAATTATATTGACAGAGGCGACCAATTCAGAGCCGCTGTTTTAGGATTAAAATCAAAGTAGCACAGCCATCTTGGCTGTGAAAATTCTACTAAATACAGAGTGGAAAACACAGGTAGGGATGCCTGTGCCACACAAACATAACCAAAATTTACACCCGAAAGGGACTGATACTATGAGCCTGGGAAACAGATTATACGCTGAACTGAGGGGAGACAGAGTCATCTGGATGATTCTGGCTATATTGACGTTATTCTCCATTCTGTTGGTTTATAGTTCGACTGGAATTTTGGCTTACAAATACAAAGGAGGAAATACTGAACACTTTTTGTTCAAACATATCCTTATCATGGCTGGTGGATTATTTTTGGCTTTTTCTTGCTATTCGATGCATTACATGCGTTTCAAAAAAGCCGCCCCTTACCTCATCCTAATGGCCGTCCCCCTACTGGTTTATACCGTAACATTAGGGGCAGATTTCAATAGTGCGCATCGGTGGATAATGATTCCTTATGTGGGCATCACATTTCAAACCTCCGATTTTGCGAAGTTGGCACTTATCGTTTATGTTGCCAGAGAAATTACCCAAAAACAAGATTATATAGAGGATTTTGGAAGTGCCTTTTTGCCGATTATCGTGCCGGTGCTGATCGTTTGTGGCTTGATTGCTCCAGCGGATTTGTCTTCGGCAACGTTGCTTTTTCTTACCTGTATCATGATGATGATCATTGGTCGAGTAGCTTTAAAATATGTGTTTTTGCTCATGTTTTTAGGGGTATTTGTGTTCCTTGCTTTGGTAGCTGCGAGCCAGTTCTTCCCTCAATTTATTAGGGTTGATACTTGGACTTCGAGATTGAGTGATTTTGTAAATGAGGAAAATATCTATCAGGTTACCCAAGCAAAAATTGCTATGGCAAATGGAAGTTTCTTTGGCTTGGGGCCAGGAAATAGTTTGCAAAGAAATCACTTGCCACATGGATATTCGGATTTTATCTATTCGATAATTCATGAAGAGTACGGTTTCGTTGGCGCAATGTCGGTGATTGGAATTTACATTTTGCTTCTTTTTAGAGCAGTTCGATTATTGACAATCAGCCCAAAAGCATTCGGAGGAATGTTAGCCATGGGTTTAACTATAGGATTGGTAGGGCAGGCATTGGCGAATATGGCAGTGAATGTCAATTTGATACCAGTTACTGGTTTGACAATGCCCATGTTGAGTTTAGGGGGGACATCCTTATTGTTCACCTGTATTTCATTCGGAATGATACTCAGTGTGAGCCGATATATTGAAGAATTGAAAGTGCGGCAAGATGCTGCATTGAGCGACGAATAGTGATGAAAGTAATAATCTCAGGCGGCGGAAGCGGCGGACATATTTTTCCCGCTATCTCAATTGCGAATGAAATAAAGCAAAGAGATGAAAGCACCGAAATACTATTTGTAGGTGCAAAGGGAAAAATGGAGATGGAACGTGTCCCAAAAGCGGGATACAAAATTGAAGGACTGTGGATAAGTGGTTTTCAACGAAAGTTGACTTTAAAAAATCTCTCTTTCCCATTCAAGCTCATCAGTAGTTTGTGGAAAGCAAGAAGTGTTTTGAAAAGTTTTAAGCCAGATATTGTAATTGGAGTAGGTGGATATGCGAGTGGGCCAACTTTAGAAGTGGCGACAAGAATGGACATCCCAACTTTAATACAAGAACAGAACTCTTATCCAGGAATTACTAATCGCCTTTTGGCGAAAAAAGTGAATAAGATTTGCGTGGCCTACGATGGCATGGATAGATTTTTTCCAACGGATAAAATTATCCAAACTGGAAATCCCATAAGAGGTGATTTTCATGATTTGAAAAAATTAAAAAAGGAAGCATATCCTGCGTTGGGGTTTGATTCAAATAAAAAAACGATTGTGGTGACTGGGGGAAGTTTGGGGGCAAGAACCTTAAACGAAATGATGAGAGACAACCACCATGTTCTGAAAGAAAATCAGGACGTACAAGTTCTTTGGCAAGCTGGCAAATTGTACATCGAGCAGTTTTCAAAAACGGAAACCGCTCAGTTACCTAATGTGAAAATCACTGCTTTTATTGAGCGGATGGATTACGCTTTTGCGGCAGCAGACGTTGTAGTTTGTAGAGCGGGTGCTTCGACGATTTCGGAGTTGTGCTTAGCTGGACAACCATCGATTTTAGTACCTTCTCCAAATGTGGCAGAAGATCATCAAACCGCAAATGCTAAAGCGCTTTCTGAAAAAGAAGCTGCAATTTTAGTAGCAGATAAAGAAGCGGTTTCAGCAATTTCGAAAGCAATTGAATTGATAAGCGAGGATGGCAAATTAGAAAAAATGTCAAAGCAGATTTTAGCTTTAGCTAAACCAAATGCAACTGCTGAAATCGTAGATGAGATTTATAAACTGATTTCTTAAGAGACTTA
The DNA here is from genome assembly GCA_937924495.1 of uncultured Saprospiraceae bacterium. Classification (GTDB taxonomy): domain Bacteria; phylum Bacteroidota; class Bacteroidia; order Chitinophagales; family Saprospiraceae; genus JAGQWW01. The sequence goes on along the minus strand of CALDSS010000183.1, from coordinate 5,272 downwards.
AAATTTTTAAACCATATAAGATATATAAGGGCATTTAAGTCGCTCGCGAAAAATCTTATATTTCTTACATGCCTTATATGGTTCAATATTAAAAATGAATTATAAAAAACTTTACTTCTTGGGCATCGGAGGCATTGGCATGAGTGCCATTGCGCGATACTTCAATGGCTTGGGAGTAGAGATACATGGATACGACAAAACCCAAACAGAGTTGACCAAGAATTTGGAAAAAGAAGGAATGAAAATCCATTATCAGGAAGACATTTCTTTGATTCCAAAAGGATTAGATTTAGTTATTTGGACACCGGCAATACCCAAAGAACATAAAGAATTGATTTGGTTTCGAGACAACGGTTTCGAACTCAAAAAACGAGCGGAGGTGCTCGGGATTATCAGTAGAGCGAAGAAGGCATTGGCTGTTGCGGGAACGCATGGCAAGACTTCAACAACAAGTATTTTGACTCATGTTTTGAAAGAAGGGGGCGTAGATTGTTCAGCCTTTTTAGGAGGCATTGCAATGAACTACGAATCCAATTTTGTGATGGGAAAAGATGATTATGTGGTTGTGGAGGCAGATGAATTTGACAGAAGTTTTTTACACCTCAATCCTCAGATTGCAGCCATCATGAGTATGGATCCAGACCATCTGGATATCTATGGTGATGAGCAGTCAATTTTGGATACAGGTTTTCTGGCTTTCGCCAAAAAGGTGAACCCAGACGGAACTTTACTGGTCAACGAAGCCTTTATGCAACACTTTGATAATCAGAAAGTTAGCGCTTTCGGAATTGAAAAAGGAGAGTATCAAGCACAGAATGTTAGAGCCGAAAAAGGATACATGGTTTTTGATTTTAAACACCCAAAGGGCGTGATTAAAAATCTGAAATTTACTTTGCCTGGCAGGCATAATGTGATGAATGCTACTGCAGCAATTGCAATCGCATTGCAACTGAAAGCAAAGATAGGAGGCATCCGAAAAGCATTGAAAGGATTTAAAGGAATTAAGCGTCGATTTGAATTTATGATTCGCGAAAAGAATCGAATTTATATCGATGATTATGCACATCATCCAACGGAGTTGAATGCGGCAATTAGTGCGGCGAGAATGTTTTATCCGAACAAAAAAATAACAGGAATTTTTCAACCGCATCTGTTTTCAAGAACCCGAGATTTTGCAGAAGGATTTGCCGCAGCGCTTGACACATTGGATGAAATTTTATTGATGGATATTTACCCGGCAAGGGAAAAGCCCATCAAAGGAGTCACCTCTGATATGGTTTTCAAAATGATGAAAAACCCAAATAAAATCAGAGTGACAAAAGACAATTTGTTAGAAGAATTGAAGAAAAATGAAATAGAGGTTTTGATGACTTTAGGGGCAGGAGATATTGATGTTTTTAGAGAGCCAATTAAGGATTGGTTAGAGAAAATTTAAAACCATATAAGACATAAAAGGTCATATAAGATTTAAAATCAAAACTCTTTTATGTTCTTAAATGCCTTATATGGTTCAAAATAAAAATTAGAATTTTACACAACTTACTGAACTTACTATGAAGAAAATTTACCGCGCATCGATTATTCGATTGTTTTGGATCGCTTTGGTCTTAGGCACTGCGGTAGTAGTCATTTCAGCAGTTGAATCTACCAACGATTCTCGAACAACTGGAGTTAATATTAAGATAGAACCGATTCTGGGTGGCAAATACCTTATCAATGATGAGGATGTCAAAAACATTATTCAAGCAGCTTTTGATAGTGACTTGATTGGTTTGAAAGTTTCGCAAATTGATGTAGAAAGATTAGAAGTAGAATTGGAAGATGAGCCGTTTGTTTTAGACGCAGAAACCTACATCAATGCGCGCGAAGAAATTAATATTGAATTGACTCAACGCGTCCCGATTTTAAGAGTAATTGATAAAAATGGACTTGATTATTATCTCGATGAATCTGGCGTTAAGATGAAGCCCTCCAAACATTACACAGCAAGAGTAGTAGTGGTGACTGGTGATTTGCCAGCCTACACGGATGATTATCTCCAGCGAGAAGATCATATCATTAGTGATTTATTCAAATTGGTGCAATTCATTCGAGCGGATGAGGTATTGCAACCTTTTGTAGAACAGATTCATGTAAAAAATAAACAATTCACTTTGGTGCCGAAAATTGGAGATCAGAAAATTCTAATTGGGCGGTTTAGAGATATGGAGGACAAAGTGGAGCGGTTAAAAATTTTCTATAAAGAAGGAATGTCACGAACGGGGTGGCAACGATATAAAGAATTGGATTTGAGATATGAAGGGCAAGTTGTAGGGAGGAAGTAATTTGAGGACGAGAGAAGGTAAACGGCCGCTTCGCTGACAGCAGACGGAAGGAGGATTGAGGAGATTTAAAAAGTCCCTCAGGGAGAAATTGAATTGGAATTAACTTTTATAAACATACTTACATTTAGTTTAAACTGCTAAAACCGGCATTTATGAAAAAGGCTTTTAAAAAACCCGCTACAGTAGTTGCATTAGACATTGGGACAACCAAGGTCTGTGTAGTTATCGGTAGAAAAAATGAACATGGACAGCTCGAGATTCTTGGGTACGGCAAGGAAGTGTCCGAGGGAGTCTCTAGAGGAGTTGTCTCCAACATTGAGAAAACTGTGAACGCTATCGGTAGCGCCACAGATAGAGCGCAAAAGCGTTCTGAAATTGATTTTAATTGGGTGCACGTCGGCATTGCTGGCCAGCACATAAAAACCCTTCAACACCGTGGGTTGCTAACCCGTGAAAACAACCTTACCGAAATCAGCGCTGAAGATATTCAGCGCCTTGAAAATGACATGCATAAATTGGTACTTCCTCCGGGAGACAAAATTATTCATGTTATTCCTCAGGAGTATGTTGTGGATGATGAACCAGGTATTACGGACCCAATCGGAATGTCAGGGGTGCGTTTGGAAGCAAATTTCCACATCATCACTGGTCAGATTACGGCAACCAATAACATCATTCGTTGTGTAGAGCGCAATGAATTGAAAGTTGCTGATGTAACATTGGAGCCCATTGCATCTTCCATTTCAGTCTTGAGTGAGGAAGAAAGGCAGGCAGGTGTTGCTTTGGTTGACATCGGTGGTGGAACCACTGACTTGACCATCTTCCAAGATGGAGTTGTCAGACACACAGCAGTGATTCCTTTTGGAGGAGCCACCATTACAAAAGATATTAAAGAAGGATGCAGCGTCATGCCTGCTCAAGCAGAAAAACTGAAAGTAAAATTCGGTGCTGCTTTGGCTGCAGAAGTATTTGACAATCGCATCATTTCTATTCCTGGTTTGAAGGGACGTGACCCAAAAGAAATTTCTGAAAAGAACTTGGCGCGTATCATTCAAGCAAGGGTAGAGGAGATTCTCGATTATGTTATTTGGGAAATTCAAAGAGCAGGTTTCGACCGCAAATTGGTAGGAGGTATTGTCCTAACCGGCGGCGGAGCGCTTTTGAAAGATATTGATAAACTAACTGAGTTTCACTCAGGCATGAGTACTCGTATTGGATTTCCAATCGAAAATTTGGCGCATGGTTACGCTGAAGAAGTTGCCAGCCCTGTTTACTCAACTGCAATCGGCCTTTTGATGAAAGGTATCGAAGATGTGGAAAGTGGTCGTATCAAATATCAATTGTTCGAACCGAAGAAAGAAGAATTGGTTTTGGAAGAACCAGACGAAAATGCCAAGCTGGATGACAAAAGTTGGTTGGGCAATGTGTTCAAAAAGACCAAGGAATGGTTTGAAACTGAACCTGATACTGGGTTTTAATTGCTTGATTCTTTATCAAGAATTTCCACAAATTAATATTTAAAATAATCGAGGGAAAACGGATTAAAAAATAAGTTTTCCACTCAAAAACATACTAAAGATGATTTTCGAATTATTAAAAGAAGAAACTCCGATTATAAAGGTGCTTGGTGTTGGTGGAGGTGGATCGAATGCAGTCAACCACATGTTCCGTCAAGGAATTGTAGGTGTCGATTTCGCAATTTGTAATACGGATGCACAGGCGATGGAAATCAGCCCAGTGCCAACAAAAATTCAATTAGGACCAAATTTGACCGAAGGTCGAGGTGCAGGTTCAAAGCCAAATATGGGTGCTTTGGCATGTGAAGAGTCTATCGAAGATGTAAGAAAATATCTCGGTGAAAACTGTAAAATGTTATTCATCACTGCTGGAATGGGTGGCGGTACCGGAACTGGTGCAGCACCAATCATTGCTAAAGCAGCGCAAGAGATGGATATTTTGACGGTAGGAATTGTAACCGTTCCTTTCTCATTTGAAGGCCGTCGTCGTTCTTCTCAGGCATTTGAAGGATTAGAATCTTTAAAAGAAAACTGTGATACATTTATCGTTATCTCTAATGATAAATTGAGAGCCATTCACGGCAACCTTTCTTTATCAGGTGCTTTCTCTCAAGCAGATGATGTATTGACCACTGCTGCCAGAGGTATTGCAGAAATCATCACTGTTCCAGGTTATGTAAACGTGGATTTTGAGGATGTAAATACCGTAATGAGAGACAGCGGAGTTTCTATCATGGGAACTGGTCAGGCAGAAGGGGAGAACCGTTCAAGACGAGCAGTAGATGAGGCAATGAACTCACCATTGTTGGAAGACAACAATATCCAAGGTGCGGAGCATATCCTTTTAAATATCACTTCTGGTAACAAAGAAGTGACGATGGATGAGATTTTCGAAATCACTGAATTCGTACAAGAAGAAGCTGGTTTTGGAACCGATTTGATTTGGGGTAACTGCTATGACGAATCATTAGGCGATGCTATTAGCGTGACTTTGATCGCTACTGGTTTTGATAAAAACGGTTCTAAAAATCAAATGTCTAAACCTAACCAACAAAAAGTGGTTGTAGGATTGGATGATGATGTGCAACCAAAGAAGGACGCAGAATTGCGCAGACCTGAAGTGCAACCTAACGCACCAACAGTAGAGTTTGATAATTTGAAAGAAAATATTTCAGAAATCAACCGTCGTCGTTTTTCTGGAAATGAGCCATTTATCAAGACTCAAAAACGTGAGCAGGAATTGCTTCAACAGCAAGCAAAAATGAACGCAGAAGCACAACGCAGAGAGCGTTTGCGCAATACTCAGGTGAAATTGACCAACCCATCTACGGTAGGTGATTTGGAAAATCAACCCGCTTATTTACGTCGTGGTGTCAATTTGGAATCGACTCCAAATAGTGCCGAAGACCCACAATCAAGATGGTCTGTAAC
>CALDSS010000182.1 GCA_937924495.1 uncultured Saprospiraceae bacterium | reverse complement strand
CCTTCTGAGGTTTCACCTGTTGACCATAAATAATCTACGTTTTGTTTTTCGGGCCATTCTTCATGCCATGTACTAGCGTTTAAATTGAGCACCTGATCTGGACAAAGACTAATAGAGTCAGGGAAAATATCTGAAGGCGGGCAATAGGTCGGTTTGTCAAAGAGTGTGTATCCTCCATTTGCATGAGGCCACCAAGAAGAGATAGTATCACCAGCAGATGAAACTCTTGTATAATTTTCGCTATCAATATAAGACCAGCGACTTATATAACCTCCATAAGGGGTGGAGTATAATCCAATTCCTCCTAATCGGTTATCCTCCCAAACACGGTTGCCTTTATTGGATAATTTAAATCCTGTATGCACGGTACTCACAAAGCCAGTATCTGCTTCAAACCCAAAGTCTTGTCTGCTGATTATGACTCCTCCATCAGCAGTGCCTTGAAAAGTGGTACCCCAATATGCATTAGGATTTCTATTGGTTCCAATATTCTTTTTCCAAATTAAATCTCCAAAAAAGGTTTGTAACTCAAGAATAGAATCTTTCAAGACGTATCTTTTTCCATTTGGGAAATTATAAGCTTGCTCAAATCTCATTTTTTCTGCACGAAGGATTTGACCATCAGCGGTGGTTTCAACATGAAGATTTGCGGTGGTATCAATTCCATTTGAATTAAAGTTGCCGTTATTTGATTTTGCAGTTCCCCTAAAAAGTAAATTTCCCGATTCTAATTTTTGAAAATCAAAGAAAGAGTCTTCTGGACTTTCACCGTCAATTTCAAAGTTCCATTCAATATTTCCAATAGAGTCGAGCTTCATTACGACTGCATTTCGTTTTGGAGAATTAAGCTCAACCTGTGATAAAACAATGAAGCCATTGTCTTCTTGAGGATAAACTTTTGCATCAGAAAAACTCCCTCTATTGGGATAAGGAAGAGTGATTTTTCCGATATCTATTTTTCTTATTTCATTGCCCTCTTCATCGATTTCTAACATCCAAAAGAAATAGGTGTCACCTGTATTATGCTCATCAAGCCTAGAGCGACAAACGAGTAATAAATTTCCATTTTCTAATTCTTGAACACTTGAGAGTGAATTAAATAAACTTTTATCTGGCATACCATAAGACTTAGACCAAACAACCTCTCCATCTTTATCAACTTTTAGAACCCAAACATCTGATTTGGCTTCTGGTGTGAACAAGTAGTTTGACTCATTCAGTGTCCCTAAAAGAAGAAATTCTTCATTGGGAAGGCTATGGAATTTTTTGAAATGAGTAATGCCGTATTCTCCCTTATTCCCAAATTCTTTGCACCACTGATTATTTTTTGCTTCCCGGCATACATACTTGGAATTTGGGAACTGACTTTGTGATTGATAAATAAATCCTCCATTCTTTACGGGTTGGATGTTAGGGGTATTCCACCGATATACTGGGTAGCCAATTGAGTTTGTATCAGGATTGTTGGGGAATCTATTGAAGAGATAGTTGCCATTAGCGCTATAGAAGAACCCTTCGTCAAGAATCTCATAAATATTCGGACCTCTGTTGAAATTTCCTTCTCTAAGAACTTTCGGAGGTAAGTCTATGGAATCTCTTACTTGAAAATTTCCAAAAAGAAAGTTCGAAACTGTTATAAAAAAAATTGAAGTAATGATTTTCATAAAACGGGGAGTTTGGTTTAGTTGAAAAATTGATTTAGCTCTTAAAATTACGATTTAGATTACAGGTTCCTGTTGACGAAGCAATAAATACCTTTAAATGGGTATCCATGCATAAGGCGTGTTTCTTTCAATTTTTTTAGTCCGCATTAAAACAATCTAAATCTTAAGGTTTAAGAGGTCGGCATTACAAGTCATTGGTAGTCAGGTCTTTATCTTATTGTATCCACAAATGTTAAAAACAATAACATTAACCCGAATAACAATTTCAGGGGCTCAGGCGTAATATAGCTGTCTGCTTCAAAAGTGAAGAAGTCCACATTATTCTAAAATACACAGAGAGAATCGGTTAAGATACACAGTTCCAAATTCCGAGATTCCCAAATTGCCGATTGAATATGAGGGGATGACCGATTCTCTTTTTTTGCCCTGAGTGAAGTCGAAGGGTAACATGCTACGAACAAGCCATTTTAAACAAAAAGACTCATAATTGGGTGTTCTCATAGTGTGTGGTCTGCCCCGGTACCTTTGGTGCGCGGGGCAGTTTCGTTTTAAGGATAGGAGTGAATCCCGCCTTTTTTTCTATAAAATTTTTTCACCTTCCTGTCAATTTTACGGACGATGCGAGCGATATTATTATTGTCCGCAATTGAAGATTTGAAAAGTCGATTGAAGACATACATAACTCCAGTTGTTTTCACGTAATAAGGAAAAGGCTTTTCAACTTGCTTGAAATTTGCATCTCTGAAAATAACGGCTTCAGCGCCAGAGCCGTCTGAAATATTTCCTTTGTATAGCATTAAGTAGGAACGTCCATTTAATGAAAGAGAAGGGTCTATTTTCATGTCCGCGCCCAAAAAGCAATTCTTACCGTCGTCATTCCAAAGCGCCTCTTTTCTTAGTGTATCATAAGCAAAAAGCACCTCTGAGAAGTTATAGAAGGTCTTGAAATGCTCTATCCAAAGTGCATTTTCTGTATCACGATCTATTTTTATCTTTTTAATTCTTTCAGGAAGTTGGCTCCTTGTGTTATAAGAAAGGTCTCCATTTTCCAAAAGCTCATTCAGGGCGTTTATTTTTTTTAACTCGCTTGTAAGGCGAACAATCAGCACGCCCTCTTTCAAATCAATGATGGCCTTGGTAGGTGTACTAATGGTTTGTTGTGCAGTTAAAGAGGCTGCTACAAAAACAAAAATTGATATAAAGCTGAAGATTTTGCTCATAGATTTTACTAAGTTTATTCATCAAAGGTAGTCGCCTTGCAAGTAATTTCCAGAATCAGAATGTTGAAAAGTCAGGTTTATGATAAATTGTAAATTTCAGAAGTTAAAAATCTAACCTCGTTTTCCTACTTCCTTTTATATTTGCGACCATATTTGAAAATAAAAATGATTCCCGATGCAGTCAGTGGATATTGAAGCGCTCAATCAGCAAATTTATTTAGATAGTGCATTTGTAGAACAACTCAATGAAGTAACCTCCGGTGTTATTGTTGGTCAAAAAACGATGATGGAGCGCTTGCTTTTAGGCTTGCTTTCGAGAGGGCATATCCTTTTGGAAGGTCTGCCTGGTTTGGCAAAGACCTTAGCTATCAAAACGCTTTCAACGGCAATTGATGCGGATTTTAGTCGTATTCAGTTTACGCCTGATTTGTTGCCAGCTGATATTTTGGGGACAATGATTTATAACCCTTCCAAAAATGAATTTTCCGTAAGGAAAGGGCCGATATTCTCTAATTTTATTTTGGCCGATGAGATTAACCGCGCGCCCGCAAAAGTGCAATCAGCTCTTCTGGAATCGATGCAAGAGCGTCAAGTGACCATCGGAAAAGAGACGTTCAAATTACAAGAACCTTTCCTCGTTTTGGCCACTCAAAATCCAATCGAACAAGAAGGAACGTACCCACTCCCTGAAGCACAGGTTGACCGTTTTATGTTAAAAGTGAAAATCGGCTATCCATCAAAAGAAGAGGAGCGCGAAATTATGCGCCGCAACTTGCAGCATGACAACTTCGATGATATAAAGCCAGTGGTTACTACTGCTGCAATCTTAAAGGCACGCGAGTCGGTCAAAAAAGTATATATGGATGAAAAGATCGAGCAGTACATCCTCGATATCATCTTTGCTACGCGTAACCCCGCAGATGTTGGATTGAGTGATTTGAATCACATGATAAGTTATGGTGGCTCTCCTCGTGCGAGTATCAACTTGGCCAAAGCCGCCAAAGCATTTGCGTTCTTGCGTCGTCGTGGCTATGTGATTCCAGAAGATATTCGCTCAATTTGTCATGATGTGTTGCGTCATCGTATTGGTCTGACTTATGAAGCGGAGGCGGAAAATATTACACAAGAGGATATTATCAATCGGATTTTGAATAAGGTAGAGGTTCCGTGATTTTTCTCGGAACGACTCAGAGGAACACGGATGACGCAGATGAACGCAGATTTTCGCGGATTATGAAAACGTTCCGTTTTCTTCTTTTTATAAGAGAGAGGTAATATTTCAAAAATAAGGATTTGGAAAAAAGTCAGTGAGTGCCCGCCTATTATAATTTTCTATATCTCTCAGAGAAAAATCCGTGAAAACCCGCGTCTATCCGTGTCATCCGCGTTCCACTAAGTCGCTCTGTGCTTGAACTTACATTTAATTCTTGCACTTGAACTTTCTCTACCCTTCATGCCGAAACCACATCATAATCCCACCAATGGCAGTAATCAAAGCCAAAAGCATCGTCCCTGCTTTTATAGAAAATTGTAGGTGATTAGAGAAAGTGGTTATTTCCTCTTTTAGGTGCGGATATTTTGGGATGATTTCTTCCTCTACTTTTTTCTTACTAAAAATATCGGTGGCGTTAAATTCTACACGGTTTTGTACCATGATTTTATAAGATTTCATGACCTTCACTCTGAAATAGATATTGAGGAAAAGCATGACCAAAAAGAGTCCAACGACAATAGAAACCAATAAAATATACATTTCGCAAAGTTAGTAAGAAATGGAAATAACACTTCGCTCCGCAACTAAAAATGATGTTCCAGCCATTTTGGAAATATCGAACCATGCTATTTTGCACACAACAGCCAATTATGAATACGAACCCAAAAGTTTGGAGTATCAATTGAGTTGGTATGAGGAGCGAATAGCTGCGGGACTCCCAATCATTGTTGCAATAGATCAAGAGAGTAGGCTAGTTGGTTACGGAAGTTTTGGGAAATTTCGAAAGCGACGAGGTTATGACCATACAGTCGAACATTCAGTCTATGTTCATCATGAGCATCGTGGCCAAACGATAGGACAACAATTGATGCAGGAGTTAATCAATATCGCGAAAGCTGAAAACTACCACGTGATGATTGCCGTAGTAGATAACTTGAACCAAGGTAGTTTGCGTTTTCATAAGCGATTTGGCTTTGTGGAAGTAGGGCGCTTTAAGGAGATTGGATATAAGTTCGATCAGTGGTTGGATGTTTATTTTTTGCAGTTGATGCTGTAGGGCGAAGAAGCATTTAGTCAAAACTAATACACCGTAGTTTATGCAATCTCTTTTCACAGGCAACGATGCCTATTCTATATTTGTGAAAAGCTAATAAAATTACTACTTTTGCGGCCGCTTAAAGATAGCGGTCAGTTTCGGCTGATAAATTTTATTTATTAATCCGTCTGTTGGCGTTGAATTTAGGAATAAATTATTGATTACTAAATTCCAAACCATACCTCAGCTAACAGACCAAAAACAATGGTTTTTATGAGGCAATATGAAGTTACCTTCGTAATCGATCCCGTTTTGCCTAAAAACGAAATTGAGCAGAAAGCAAACAAGTATGTTGATATGCTCAAAAAAAGTGATTGCGAAATCGTTCACATCAACGAAATGGGCTTAAGACAATTGGCCTATCCTATCAAAAGACGTAATACTGGCGTTTATTACTGTGTAGAGTTTAAGAATGAATACGGCACTGCTATTCCTGATTTGGAAGTAGAGATGCGTCGTGATGAGGAGTTGCTCCGTTTCTTGACTGTTGCTTTGAATAAGTTTGGTGTAAAGTACAATGAAGACAAGAGAAATGGCTTGATTGGTACTATCAAGAAGAAGAGCAAAAGTGATGACAGTAAAGGCAGAGGTGGAAGAGATGATAGAGGTAGAGGCAAAGCTGCTGACAAGAAAGCTGCTCCTGCGAAAGATGCACCAGCAAAAGAAGCTACAGCTAAAGCTGCAGAGACTGCACCTAAAGCTGATGCACCTGCAACTGAAAACAAAGCAGCAGCTGCTGCTCCTGTTGTTGCCGCAGCTGCTGCGACTCCAGCCACTCCTGCTGCAGATGCAACTGCAAAAGACGATTTGAAAAAAATCGAAGGTGTTGGACCAAAGATTGAGCAATTGTTCAATGATGCTGGTATTACTACTTATGCTGGATTGGCTGCTGCTGGTGCAGATAAATTGAAAGAAATTTTGACGAACGCAGGTTCTCGTTTTGCAGGTCATGACCCAAGTACTTGGGGACAACAAGCACAGATGGCTGCTGATGGCAAGTGGGACGAATTGAAGAAATGGCAAGATGAGTTGGATGGTGGAAAACCTGCTGCGAAAGCTTCCGGAGAGGAAGAGTAAATTTCTTTATTGTTAAAACTTAAAAAAGATAGATCATGGCATCTAGAGATGATATTAAATTCTTAAGCAATCCTAAAATTGGTCAAAAGCGTCAGAAGTACTGTCGTTTCAAAAAATTCGGAATCAAATACATTGATTATAAAGATCCTGATTTTTTGACTCAATTCGTTAACGAGCAAGGAAAGATTTTGCCTCGCCGTATCACCGGTAATTCATTGAAATACCAACGTAAAGTGTCCACTGCTATCAAGCGTGCACGTCACTTGGGCATGTTGCCATACGTTGCAGATTTGATGAAGTAATATTTCTTAAAATTTAAATTTTCAGAAAATGGATATCATTTTATTAAAAGATATAGAAAAGGTAGGCGAGATTCACGAAATCGTGAGTGTAAAACCTGGGTTTGCTCGTAACTACTTAATTCCTCAAGGATTGGCAATTACTGCTAATGCAAAAAACAGAGGAAAATTAGATGATTTGAAATCGAAGCAAGAAGCAGTTATTCAAAAACAAATTGATGCTGCAAAAGCTGAAGCTGCTAAATTAGAAGGCAAAGTACTTCGAATTGGTACCAAAGCAGGTACTTCTGGTAAGATCTTCGGTAGTGTTACTGATGTACAAATCATTGCGGCACTTAAAGACCAATTTGGTGTTGAAGTAGATCGTAAATCAGTTGAGATTTTGGAAGAAGTGAAAGAGTTGGGTACTTATACTGCAAATGTGAAATTGCACAAAGAAGTAGTACAAACTATCAGCTTCGAAGTAGCGCAAGACGAATAGTATTCGCCGAAAGGCAAAAAAATATAAGCCCGAACTTTCGTAAGAAGGTTCGGGCTTTTTTATTATAAAATGTTTACTAAACTTTGAAAGTTTAGTAAACATGAGATGCTCTATCGTTGAATGACAAATTGTTTAAACCCTTCGATTTTTCCTTCCTCACTTTTCAGAATGAAAACATAATTGCCTGAATGGTTATTTTCTAAATGTACAACAGTAGAAATTCCATTAACGACATCTCGCTTCACAATTTTACCATTGAAATCGACTACTTCAAACATTCCAACAAACGGTTTTTTCCATTGAATATTTAGCACATCAGTGGTTGGGTTTGGAAATAATTCAAATTGCTGAATGGATAAATTTTTAGAAGAGGAAGGAGGAACTGGTTTTGGATTGGGCGCCATCAACCATTCTACATCTGTTGCGATTATATTGCCCGAGCTATCATTTTCTACCTCAACCGTGACGACGGGTAAGTCCCAGCCATTTTCGTTGGTTACCCAGTTAAAGACTAAGGTGGTATCTGCTGGACTCGCATCAAACACGGTCCAGGTGCTATCTCCAGCTACTAAGATATAGGTAGTATCCAAAGAAACGGTTCTTCTTTCCATTCTGAGGGCTTCGAGTGTATCTTGAGGTAGTGTCAAGGTTCCAAAACCATCAACGATGACACCGATGTTGGAAGTAGTTTCTATCCGAATACTATCAACAAATCCACCAAAGGCTTCACCTGGTAGTTGCAAAATAGATTTTGAGACATCAGAAAAAGCAGAGTTATATGTGATCGGGAATTGAAATAATTTGAGTTGTGGTTCAAAGTCAAATAAAATGAGAATACTATCATTTCCATCAACCTCTGCTGTACCTGCGCCTATAATGTTCAAGTCACCATTATTCAAATTATAATAAACAAAGGCACTGTCTTCTTCGATGACAATGTCAGCATCTGGAAAATGGCCTTCAAATGGGGTGCCTGTTGGTAACATAATGGTTCTTGAAAAAGTGTCGTGTGCAGCTAATGCTGAAAAATCCCAGTTGAAATTACCCGAAGTACCGACATCAATAGAGGCATCTGGAATAGTGTCAAATCCTAAATTATAGACTACACCAAGTGAATCATACAGCTCATCACTTTCGATAGTGATTTGACCATTTAGAAAATTAACGCAACAAAAAATTAAAATAGCAGGGTAAACGATTTTTTTCATAGTAAAATGAAGTTGGTGGAGTTGTTTGAAAAGAGACTTCAAATAACTTCGTTAATTAATTTTCGTAGAGATAGCTAATGTACATTGAAGTTGTTTAAAAATAGATTTTAAGTTGCAAAATTATTGCGGACGAACCCGAATTCACTAAATCTTTTTTTTACAGCCAAACTTCATTTTCAAACTACGTCATAAAAAAAGGTCATTGGGAAAACCCAATGACCTTTTTTGTGAAGGAAATGATTGAAAAATTATTTCCCTTTCTTCATCGACCACTCAGAAATTGCTTTCTGATTCATTCTAACGTAGTCTTTATTTCCTGCCGTTTCTGCCAATTTGATAGACTCTTTTGCAGCGGAGATAGCATCCGTATATTTGCCCATATCCGCCAAAATCATTGACTTTCTTCTAACCATCCAAAATTTTGCCTCATCTGCCAAAGCAAGATTTACAAATTCTAAAGCTTTTTTCAAGTCACGACCAGTTTCATGGTAGTAAGCACCAAGATTATAATAATCTCTTGGACTTGGGCCAGCCACCATTCTGTCATAAGCCGCATCTACTGCTTTATCCGTATCTACTTCCATCGGAATTTTAACCATGACATTGTCCCAAACCAACTCAATATTGGCTCCGCTACTTTTGATGTCATTGATGTTGATCATCATTGTTTCAACAGAAAAAGGAAGTACTGTTGGTTTTACAGAGAAGTTAGCCACCTCTTTGGTGACATCCCAACTTTTAGGTAAGCCCCAGTTGCTGGTTTCATTGTAAAGATAAACTGTCCATGAATTGGTACCCGGAGAAGTGAATAATGCATAAGTGCCCTTTTTTACTTCTTTTCCGCCCACCTTTACATCATCAGCAAAAGTGATCATGGTGTTCTTATTTGCTCCTGTACGCCATTTCTCACCCAATGGTACCAAGCCGTTTGAAGAGAAAATCTCTCTGCCTTTTTTACTTGGGCGAGAGTATTCAATCGTAACTTCCGTCAAACCAACAGTTTGCGTTACTTTACAAGAAGGGCTTGCAGGTGGAGTTTTAATTTGTGCATGCAACCCGCAGATGGAGATAACCCCAAAAAGAAGAATGAAAAGTTTAAGTTCTTTCATTGGATATATTTTATGATTAAGATTTTAATTAAATACTACATTTTAATAATGCGAGGGCAAAAATAAGGAACAAAGCCGCTTCTTTTGCTAAAAACTGCGCAATAAGAAAGACTTTTGCAAAGACTTAACAGTTGAGGTAATAATAAATACTCCCTTCTAGGGATGGTGTAGTTGCACTTTGATTGATTTTAAAGTCCCCAATCCCCCTCAAAAAGGTATAATTTACCTTTTTTCCTTTGTTCTTCTTATCGTGTTTAACAAGTTGGGACACTTTTTTGATTTGAGAAGTGGTAATTTTTCTTTTTGTATAAAATCGGCTGATAAAAGCTGTGATAGCAGTCAGTTCGTTTTTTGAAATAAAACCACTTTCGTGGGAAAGGAATGCTTCACAAATCATCCCAACGGCAATTGCTTCGCCATGCAAGAGTGGATTTTTCGTTTTCATGAAAATGCTTTCCAAAGCATGTCCAATCGTATGACCGAAGTTGAGGGACTTTCTCTCCTTTTTTTCGTAAGGGTCAATTTTTACAATTTCGTTTTTCACTGCAACGGCTTGCGGTAATAATTTATCCCAATTGACGGCTCGCAGGTTTTCTATTTTATTCAGTTTTTTCCAAAGTTTTTTATCCACAATGAGGGCATGTTTGATGACTTCCGCAAAACCACTTGTCAATTCTCTATCCGAAAGTGTTTTCAAAAAAGCAGTATCAATGATGATCGTTTCTGGATTTCTAAAAACGCCAACATTGTTTTTGATGCTTTTGAAGTTAACCGCTAACTTTCCACCAATTGATGCATCTACTTGAGCGAGCAGCGTAGTGGGCATTTGAATAAAAGCCATGCCTCGTTTATAGGTCGCTGCTGCAAAACCTCCCATATCGCCAATGATGCCCCCACCGATATTGAGCAGCAACGAGTGACGATCGGCACCTTCTGCCATGAGCCATGTCCATATTTTTTCGCAGGTACGAATGCTTTTTAGTTTTTCATTGACTGAAATTTGGAGCGCTTTGATTTTATGTTTTTTGCACCAATCATCAATTCGTTTTTTGTGCAAACGATATGCTTGCTCGTCTATCAAAGCAAAATGGGAAGCGTATTGATTTTTCTTCAACCACTTGTCTAATGCTTCGGCTGCATCACCGAGAAATATTTGATAATCGGGTGTTTTTATCTTTTTCAAAAATTTAATGTTGATTTGTTATTTTAGATAATGATAAGAGTAGTCAATTTTAGAATATTTGATAAGAATTGAATCACCAGCCTCTATGTGCCTATGTTTACCAAAATCAATAACATCGTGATTGCCTTTATAAATTGAGTCATTTAATTCGAATTCGTAATATATCCAAAACCTACCTGAACCCGGAATCGTGGTTTTAGTACAGATTCCTTTTGTTGTTATCATTCCTTGTTCCTCATACCAATGATATTCCTCTGCATTTTTATACATATAGTATGGAACAACTATGAAAAGGAGTAAACATCCAATGACCATAAGAACTCTCTCCAATAAAATAATTTTAGTTACCATTCTTTCATATTAAATACACGGTGTAAAAAGTTTATCGATGTTTTGCTTTGCTTTGTAAGGCGGTTACTTTCCGTAACCTCCTTACTTTATCGAGGCGTAACTCAGGAGGTCACGGAAAGTGACCGCCTGAGATGGCTCAAAAAATGTTTAATAATTTTTTACACACTGTATTAAAAATTACACAACTCTTAAGGCAAATATTCCAACCCCTCAACCGTCCAAGCCATTGGTTTGCCATCAAACATGGCTTTAGTCCTTTTCCATGTTTCTTCAAAAAGTTGAGAGTGACGATAGTTATTCAAATCATCTTCCGAATCCCAAAAACTATAAGTAAAAAACTCTTTGGGGTTGTGTTTGTTTTGCCATAGCTCCAGATGATGACAACCTTCGCGCGCACGTATTTTCTTTTTTACTTCTTCAAATAGCTTTTTGAAGTTCTCTATTTCTTCTTCTTTGAAAACCAATTTCACCACGCGTTTTATCATAATTGAAAATTTTACAGCAAAGGTAATAATGTAGCACGGATTGGTATTACGCGAAAATAGGCAAAAAAATTAGGGGATAATTTCAAAATTATCCCCTAATGCTTTTATCCCTATTGGGCCACTAAGGGCAAGACTGATGCTTTACCGTCCACTACCATTTGTAACCAATAAACACCAGTTGGAGGCAAATGGTCTATCAAAAATTGCTGTTCTCCAACTCCTTGTTGCTCAAAAAGAAGTGGCTGAACTAATTGTCCTTTTTGGTCAAAAATATTGATTTCGACAGTGGCAGAATTTTCTAATGTATAAAAAACAGTTGTTTGTTCATGAGCTGGATTGGGACCAACTTTAAATCCAAAGTATGCGGGAGCAACTTCTTCCAAACCCGTACTGCTGATGTATCCGCTAAAGGGTTCGGGTAATTTTTGAGAAGTGTAGAGATGGTACTCACCCGGTCTCAACTCAAATGCCTGAGCATTGCCAAAGACTTCAATTTCCTCTCCAGAAAAATATTCATACCAAATGCCATTGGAAGGGAAGTTGATATTTACATTTCCAGAAACGACATTGAAATTTCCAAAAACAACGGCATCCATATCGGCTCCATTGAGAGTCAACCAACGAATACCCCCAGTGCTCAAGTTGCCATCAATATCATTTATTTTAAACAATTCATTTTCTTGTCGTAAATGAGTCAGTGATCGCGTGACATCATATAGTCTTTTTCGATTGGGGTTGGTCAAATAATCCCAACGAATTGGTTTTCGCGCCAAGCGACAATTGTTATCTACCGTCACACCATCTTCGCAAGTGTTGATAGAAAAATCGTAGCCCAATTCTCCAAATTGCCAAATCATACGTGGGCCAGGAGTGGTGTAGTAAAACAAACTGACTAACTCCTTTCTGAGCAATGCCGTGTTTGATTCTTTGGTACTGTAATCATTACGGGTATTGCCGAAATTTTTGTTTTTGTACATCAAACGCTCCTCGTCGTGGCTCTCCATGTAGGTGATGCCGCTGGGCGTTGACCAACCTCTTTTTCGATAATCGAAACCATCTAAATTGTTGGAATATCCCATGCTGGCCTCAGCAGACTCATGGTTCATGTTTTGCCAAACCATCATTCCTCTATTGACCAATTCTGTTTCTTCATCGTTGTTGGCAAAGTGTTCTAAAATCACATAAGCGTTCGGATCAATGGACCAAATGTGATTGGAATAATCCTTCCAAAGTGCAACTCTTGCTGCATCATATTGTCCCCAAGCACTCACATTTCCGAGCGTGTTTTTTTGTGTAAACCCTTTTGATAGGTCAAACCGAAAGCCGTCAATATGATATTCATCCATCCAAAATTTTACTGACTTTTTGAAAAAATATTGAGTAGCTGCACTTTCATGATTAAAATCATAACCGACATTAAAATCATGTTTAGCCACCTGATTGAAATATGGGCTATTGGCTGATGGCCTGAAATTTCCTGCATCCCAAAACAATTGACACAACGGACTTTGACTAAAAGCATGATTGTAAACGACGTCCAAGATCACAGCAATTCCACGACGATGACATTCGTCAATAAATGCTTTGAATTGCTCAGGTGAGCCATAATATTTATCCAAAGCATTGTGATAAGAGGGGTTGTAGCCCCAAGAATTATTGCCTTCAAATTCGCTGACAGGCATGAGCTCAATGGCGTTGATGCCAAGATTTTCTAAATAATCTAAAGTGTCTATCAATGTTTCATAATCATGCGCAGCGAGGAAGTCACGCAATAGCATTTCATAAATAATGAGTTCTTCTTTTTTCGGCTTTTGAAAATTAGTGACTTGCCAGTCGTAAGTAGATTTTCCGGGTAATAAAATGCCAGCAATACCCTGAGTTTTTGCAGCAGGGTAATCGGGTAAGCCATTAAAGTCTGAACGGTCAATGCCTCCATCGTTCCACGGGTCAAGTACTAATTCGCAATAAGGATCAGCCATTCGAGTTTCGCCATCTACGAGATATTGAAAGCCATACATTTTGCCAGGTTCGAGACCAGTGATGTCAATCCAATGCGTGGTGCCATCAGGGTCTTTTTTCATTTGGTAATCAGTATTCAATTCCCAATTATTAAAATCACCAATAACAAAAATATGTTGTTTGAAAGGAGCATATAATTTCAAACGAACGTCTGTGCCATTCAAATAAAAAATACCTGGATCAAGGCCATCAGACGGAAACCCAATATTGGAAGAGAGTGGTACAATGTAAGAGAAATTGGCAGTATCTGAATCTGAACCAGTGTCTGCAATGAATTGGATTTTGTGCAAACCAGAGGTTGGGTTTTCGACCAAAAAATTGATTTCGGTTCCATTGTTCTGAGCAATTAAATTTCCATTATCATACAAAAACAAATCAGCAGTTTGAGAAGAAACCGCTTTGATTTCAAGAGTCTCTGTAGCTTCCAAGACAACTTGATTCGAACTTGGGTTTAGTATATTCGCAATCAGACCAGAACCTTGATTGAGGTCATAAAATATATCCGCTCCGCCATCATCTTTTCCTTCTTTGGAACCATTGGCGTTTCTAAAAACAAAAGCTAATTTTAAAATATCTTCGTTGGTCGGCACGCCATAAAATTGGCGAACCGTTGGGGATAATTCATAACTATAAATGTTTTCTTCACCAGCAACTCGTGTCATTGCCCAATCTGGATTGGCAACTCCCCACTGCATTTTTACATATTTCCAATCGCTTGGAGAATTGCTTGCGTTGGTGATAACACCAGTATGCACATAGACGATACAGTTGCAGTTTTCCAAACCGCCTGTTCCTTGCGATGCATCGAAAAAGACCGTTACTTTTTCTTCGGCTGTGGGGAAGGCGGGCTCTGTCCAAAGGAGTTGGGCAGAGAGTGGCAAAGCGAAAATGAGAAAACTAAATATTGTTATTTTTTGTAAAATTTTCATTTTGAATGTAGATAAAATTATTTTTAGGACGACTTGTTTAGGCATGACACAAAAGATTGATTTCTTTTTTATTTTGTAAAGTTGCAAAATAAATTCCCGAAAAGAGATTTTAATACGCCTTTGGTTTTGGAATTAAAACATGACGACAAATTAACTTTCAAAAATTATTGAAACTTTAAAACTAATTCTTTGAAATGCTGTTTAAAATAGAAAAGTAGCTATGGTTAGTTTATCAAAACCATCCACTATTCAACTCGATGCTTATTTAAAAATAAGTGAGACGCTTCCATTTTCTTATTCTAAAGTTGGTGCAACTCAAGGTGATTTCCCGAAAGGGTATGATCATGATTTTAGTGAAATTGCATTAGGGAGGGGAGAGGCGGTTTGGAAATTGGCGAAGCAAGCGATTCGTGAATGGAAGATGTTTCCGGGCGGTTGGGCGTTTATTTATTCTGATGAAACACCTATCGGAAAAGATGAAGTTGTGGCAATGTCGGTAAGTGTTATGGGCGTTTGGTGGAAAAACAGTTGTCGCATTGTTTATACTTTTGACGAGCCCAATCGATTTGGATTTGCTTATGGTACGTTGACCAATCATTTTGAAAAAGGAGAAGAAATTTTCATGGTTGAAAAAGATGAGGCGGGTTTAGTTTCGTATAAAATTCAGGCCTTCTCCAAACCACGACTTTGGTTGGTAAAATTGGCTTATCCAATGGCTCGATTTTTTCAACGAAAGTTTGTGAAAGAGAGTAAGGCAAATATGCTTGCTTATGTTCAAACCCATTTAAGAAATGTATGATAGATCAATTTCTGGAAAGTTCTCAATGATAGTGATCTTACTCATCTTCTTTGGAGAAGATTTGGTGGCCAATCATTGGGAAGGAGTTTTGACATGCTCTGCAGCTATTTTATTAGTGCCAATTGGACTTCAGTTGATTGGAACAAGGAAACTATTACTTCAAATTACAGATGTTAGTGCTTTTTTTTTATTGCCGGTCTATTGTTTTCATGGATTTTTGACTATTGATTTTTTTGTCTTGCCTTACTGTCTTTCTATTGCCGTTATTACAGTGTTTTATATTTATGAATTTTTTCAAAAACGAAAATTTGAATCACTTGTGGAGTGGCTACCTCTTTTTGCCTTGGGTTATTTGGTGGTTGGAGTAGGGTGGCTGTTTTGTTTCATTTTTGGAATTAATCCATTGGATTTTGATGACGTGATTGTAGGCTTAACAGCAGCACATTTTCATCTGGCTGGCTTTGTTTTAACCTTGCATATTTGGCAATTGGTTCAGCAGCCAACTGTAAAAAATAAATGGTTGTTGACTATCTCACCTTTGCTCGGAATGCCATTGGTTGCAACAGGCATTACAATGACTAAAATAGGTTTTCCTTTTCAGATAGAAATGATTGGGAGTTTAGTGTTTATTATTTTTGTTTTGATTTCTATTGGGGAGTTGTTTCGTTTTTCGAAAACACAAAATGGAATTCAGAAGTTTTTGTTTTTGATGGCTGGTTTGTCACTTTCGTTTACGATGGCTTTGGCAGCAATCTATGCGATTCGATTTGTTTACCCACATCCGTTTTTCAATATTCCTAACATGAAAATTTGGCATGGAACCATCAATGTGTTTGGATTTGGATTGGCAGCTTTGTTGGGGTGGAAGATTCATGAAGACAGAGACGCGGGGACGCAGAGCGTTTAACGCGAACTTTAGATTGAGTTTGGAGGGAGAGTTAATTAGTTAATTGAGTTGATTAAGTTAATTGAGATAAACCGTATAGGTGTACTTTCTGAATAGCTCTTTAAGTCTAAAATTTTTAAAATTCAACAAAATTTTCCGAGACAAAGTTTCTCAACGGTAGCTCCATCATTTTACCAGAAACAGCAAGTAAGTCAAGATAATTTTCATAAATATCAAGTTCCAATTTTTTGAGTTGAAATTGCTTTTTGAGGATTCGTTCTTTAGTTTTTAATAGTAGCATGGCATCAGTAATTCCTCTTTCCACAAGGGCTTCTGTGTTGTATTTTTTATTGAAATTTTGATGTTGAATATTTAATAAATCCCATCTTTCTAATTGAAATTTTAATGCTGTTTTGATGGTTTTGATTTGTGATTTTAAATCTAACTTTTCACGTTGTACGTCAAGGTTAGACTCAAAGACTTCTGCCTCTGCTTCTTTGATTTTTAAAGTTGCAGCCGTTTTGGTTGGAATACGAAAGCCAGCCCCAACTGAAATCCGTTCTTTAATCAAATCGTTCGGATTGTCTGAAAAACGAACTTGTAAAAATTTGAGATAGTTTTGCGCTTCTTTTCTTTCTATTTGAGTTTCTGTTTGAGCAAGTTGTAATCGAAGATTTTTTTCTACAATCTCAGGATGGCTGGCAATTGTTTGCTCGTCAACAGTGGCAATAGTTGAACGCACTTTTTTCAATGAAACAAAATCAGAGAAATTGATTGAGCTCTCATTTTGAAACCAACTTTTGATTTGAAAATTAGTTTTGCTTTGCAATTGTTTTAAATCTAAAATAGAAATGGCTTGGTCTTGCAATTCTTCTTCGATGTCAATTAAATTCGAAAAATCATCTTCTAAGCCAAGTGCCAGTTCATTTTCAATTAGTGTTTTTTTATCTTCTAAAATAACAATCAACTCCTTAGAGAAGACTTGAAACTCTTTAGCAAATTTTGCGGCAATGAGTAATTGGTATCTGTCTTCCAACGCATCAAAAAACTGAACTTGTGTTTTAGCATCTGCAACCTGAAGGGCCGTGTTGTATTTCTTTTTTTGTTGTTTCATTTGCCCCAAAGTATGGTTGCTAATCCGAACAGTGTACTGTTGTCGTCTGAAATCAAACTCATTCATTTCTGTACGAAATTCTAACTCATCGAGAAGAGGGAGCTTTTGAGGGTTGTCTGCAAGGTTTTCTTTTATCGTATTTTCTAACAAATGAATGTCATCTGTTTTTGCGGAAAGCAAAATGTCAGTGGTGGTGAGTGTTTGGGCAAAAGTGTTTAGAGAAAACGCAATTATAATGAACGCGGAGGCGCAGAGGCGCGGAGATGAAAAGAACCCAAAAGCGTGAGCAGATAAATTTTTTAGCAGCTTCATTTTTATCATTTTAGAATAAATCAAAAAATGAAGAATCTTCTTCTTCACGTTGCAAACTTACGTTCACTTTTTCTCCTTGCATAAATTGATTGTCGAGTGGGATTTGAAGTTGTACTTCTCGTCCCCATGCTTTGAATGTAGGATCCCTTCTGAGGCGCTCAGGGAGTGCAGTGATACGCGTGCCGAGACCAATCACTTTTCCTTCCAGTTTGTATTCTGGTCTATTGATGGAAGTGATGTATAAAGTGTCATTCATTTCGATCTCCGCCAGTTGACCGTCTCCGATGTAGGTTGTTACTATATTGGGGCGCTCGCCATAAATTTTCATGATAGTGGTGTACGATTCAATATTCTCACCAGCCTGAAAATTGAGTGCTCCGATGATGCCGGGAACGGGGGCATAGAGGTTGAGGGCATTTTCTTGCTCTTTAATTAGGTCAAGTTCTCCTCTTAATTTTTTGATGCGCACATTGACCAAATCAGTGTCGGCCTTTAAGCTCTTTTTGCGGTTGTTCATTTGTAGATCGAGTGCGCTCAATTCTTTTTCCATTTCAGAACGGAGCGATTGAATTTTTGCATCAATCGGATTTTGAACGTCTTTCAAGTCAAGTGTTTTGAGCCCTTCAAGTGCTTTGAGTTGTGCAGACTTTTGATTTTCGAGAAGATTGATACGGTTGTTATATTCAGTAAGTAGTAGCTCTTTTTGAGCTTTGAATTTTTGAAGATCAGAATCTGTATTCAATCGACCAATTCCTTTTTTGGAGGCCAACTCCTTTAATTCATAATTGATGTCATTAATTTTTATGGGAAGGGTCGTTCTGTGAAATTGAGCCAACAGTTGACCTTCTTCCACTTTTTGACCTAATACCACTTTCATTTCCTTGACAATGACGGGGTATTCGAGATTGATGCTGCGCGATTGATTTTCGGCAATACCGTAAAAATCAATTGGATTATTGTTGATGTTTTTTGTGATTGGTAGAAAGAAAACCACACCCAAAATCAACAGTAGATATAAAATATTGAATCGAAACATGGAAGTGGTTTTTTAATATTCAATGGATGCGTTCTTCAAAGAAAACCGTACTTGCTCCACATTTTCAATAGCATTAAATTTTTCAATCAGCTCTTTCGGACTCACCTTGTCTTTCAATTTTACTTGAAGTTCATATTCCATTATTTGATAAACTTCAGGCGTTTGACCCTCCGGTACTTTTGTTTTTTTATTGCTGATTTGCATTCGTTGTATGACGTACTTTCTGCAAAATGGCTTTACCATTTTTCTTACTTTTTCTTCTGATTGAGATGCGTCCAAACGCATATTAAAACGAAGATTTCCAACTAAATTTTCAACATCACTAAATGGAGAAAATCTCAAAAGAAAAGCGACTAAACAAAAAGTGAGGGTACCAATCACTGCGATATTGAAACCATAAACCCCACAGCTAATACCCACCGCCAATGAGGCAAACATGAACATCATATTGCGCGGATGCCGAAGCGTCGTTCTAAAGCGAATGATGGCCAATGCCCCCAACATGCCAAGCCCACGGGCGAGGCTATCG
>CALDSS010000181.1 GCA_937924495.1 uncultured Saprospiraceae bacterium | reverse complement strand
TATAATTTCTAAACTTTTTTAACCGAACCATTCCAGACAAAATATCGTTTTAGAAAACATTGTATCTTCGCGCCTCAAAAAAAATAGCGAAAAACTCGACTTTCTCACTTTCAACAAAAAAATAAGATGCCCTCAAAGCTTCATATACAAAACAGTCTAACCAGACAAAAAGAAGAATTCAAACCCATTCAGGAAGGACGTGTCGGAATGTATGTTTGTGGCCCTACGGTTTACAGCGACGTGCATTTGGGAAATATTAGAACCTTTATGAGTTTCGATATCATGTATCGGTACTTGCTGCACTTGGGTTATAAAGTGCGATACGTCAGAAATATCACGGATGTAGGTCACTTGCTCGATGACGGTGAAGATCGAATCATGAAAGCAACTCGTTTGGAACAATTGGAACCAATGGAAGTGGTGCAAAAATACACCAATGGTTTCCACGACATGATGCGCATTTTTAATAATAAAAGACCAAGCATCGAGCCGCGTGCGACGCAACATATTGTGGAGCAAATTACGATGGTTCAGCAAATAATCGACAACGGTTACGGTTACGAAAAGAATGGTTCCGTTTATTTTGATACGTTGAAATTTGCCAAAGAAACAGGAGTTTATGGTAAATTGTCTGGCCGTATTTTGGATGATTTGATTTCGGAGTCAAGAGATAATTTGAAAAATCAAAGTGAGAAAAATCACCCAGCTGATTTTGCCATTTGGATGAAAGCAGCGCCTGAGCATTTGCAACATTGGCCTTCGCCTTGGTCAGAAGGATTCCCAGGTTGGCACTTAGAATGTTCAGCGATGAGTACGAAATATTTAGGCAAAACATTCGATATTCATGGAGGTGGAAATGACTTAAAATTCCCTCATCACGAAAACGAAGTAGCACAAAATCACGGTGCTTGTGGATGCGATCCAGCGAACTATTGGTTGCACACCAACATGTTGTTGATGAATGGAGCGAAGATGTCCAAAAGTGTTGGAAACGTTATTTCGCCAGAAGAACTTTTCTCAGGAGAGAGTCACTTGATTTCGAAAGGATATAGTCCGATGGTCGTGCGGTTTTTCATGTTGCAAGCACATTACTCAAGTCCATTGGATTTGACGGATGAAGGTTTGCAAGCAGGGGAGAAAGGCTACAAGCGACTGATGGAAGCAGAAAAAGTATTGCAAAAAATCGCTCACCCAGGCAATGGCGCAGCCAATGATTTGGATAAAGAAATTCACACCTTGATGGAAGGTGCGATAGATGATATGAATGACGATTTCAACACGCCACGTGCGTTGGGTAAATTGTTTGAGTTGTCTTCAAAAATCAATGGTTTGAAAGATGGTCACCTCGATTGGACAGACCTCACAGCCGAAACTTGGAAGGAATTGCAAACCACTTTCCACACGTTTGTCTATGACATTTTAGGTCTTAAAGACGAAATGGCAGCAGAAGGTGGCGGCGGAGAATTGGTAGATGGATTGATGGAGTTGTTAATTGAAATTCGTCAAAACTCTCGTACCAATAAAGACTGGACAACTTCCGATTTGATTCGTGATAAAATGAAAGAACTCAATGTGGTCCTGAAAGATGGAAAAGATGGAACAGGTTGGTCAGTTGGGTAAAGTAGCGCTGGCACCCTGCCTGTGTAAATCATTGGTGCTATATTCAATCTTCACTCACAGGCAGGATGCCTGTGCTACTTTTAAAAGAAAATTTTAGATACCTCAATAAAAGCATCAAGCTGTTCAAGTTTGATGCTTTTTTCTTTTTTGAAAATCTCCTTCGTTTCGTAAGTGTCACCTTTCGGATTTTTATAAACTTCAATTTGATTATTTTTCAAATTTATAATCCAAAATTCTTGAATTCCACTTTTAGCATAAAGCGGTAATTTGAAGCTTCTATCCACATTTACCGAAGAATCAGAAACTTCAATTAATAAAATTACATCTTCGGCCGTTGGGTGTTTTTTAGAATAATAATCCGCCCTAAATTTTAGAATTGCAATGTCAGGTTCTGGTTCAGAGTGCTTGTTTAATCTGACAGGATCTTGGATACTAATTATAGCATCCTCTCCCACTAACTTTGTAAATAGAGCATTGATTCGCTTTACATAGCTTGCGTGTTTGCTATTGATTGGACTCATAGTAATAATTTCACCGTTGATTAATTCCACCTTGTCGTCAGGTTTTAAAATACCAGCCTCGCCCATTTTATGGTATTCATCAACAGTCAGCAACCTTCTTTTTAATGTCGCAGTCATTTTAATTTCATTTTTTCAAAGATAACACATTTTTCACCGAAAAAGTATCAAAATATTGCCTTGAAATATGGGGAAGAATGGAAGAGGTTGATCCATCGCTAAAGTAGCACAGGCATCCTTGCCTGTGACTGAAGATTGAATATAGCTCCATTGCTTTTCACAGGCAAGATGCCTGTGCTACATAAAACGAAAGCCCTTGGATTTTTCCAAGGGCTTTCGTTTGTCGGTTACTTTCAAAGTAACCGATACTTTTTATGATGTTGTCAAAAATTATTTACAATCCTTCGCTTTCTTCATTTCCTCCTCATTATTGATAGTCTTTTGCGTGCCATCTTCAAAAATCACATCAACGGGATAGACTAAACGCATTGCGTCTTTGTCTGCATCTGGATGCGCCTCAAACCATGCTTTGATAGCATCCCAATCTTTCGCATCATTTTGAGAAATGGTTGAACCATCCGCCATCAAGTAATCTATTGGATAAACCAATTTGAA
>CALDSS010000180.1 GCA_937924495.1 uncultured Saprospiraceae bacterium | reverse complement strand
AACCTCGATGTTGCTGGTTTTAAAGACAAAATGAGTACTGGAAAATATGTCATTATTGATGTAAGAACGGCAGAGGAATTTGAGGAAGGCCACATTGACGGTGCCATCAACTTTGATGTAAAAAAGTCTTCTTTTTCTGATAGAATTGTAAAACTAAATGAAGAGGTGGACTACTTGGTTTATTGCCGATCAGGTGGAAGAAGTGTGACTGCTTGTGAAATCATGTCCAAAGCAGGTTTGAAAAATCTTTATAATTTGGAAGGGGGTTTCACAGCTTGGTCTAAGGAGAACTAATTATTTAAGTGCTTGGACAAAATTCTATTCTTTAACCTAATTCTGGCCAAGCACTTAATTGGTGGCACGAGTCTTTAAATTTTAACAAAAATGAACATTTGAATCTTTATCAATTGCCCTTGGGGTAACTCGTGCCACCAATCCTTTTCTATTGCGCAGCAGGTACTTCTTCTACAACTTCTGTAGTCATCACCTCCGCTTTTGCTACTTCACTTTCTACCAATGCTTTCAGGTCACTTAGTCCTTCTTCATATTGAGGCCCTAAGGCATCTTCGAGCGGACTGAAAAAGAAGATAATTCTTTCGACAAATCCATTTTCAGAATTGAATCCCCAAGTCACATCAGTAGTGCCGCTTGCGTTTCCATCTGCAAGACTAATAGCAGCATTTGCCTGTGATTCAAATGGCTCTTTAAAATCAAGAAAAGTTTCTACCAACTGGTTCTCAACAATCTTAGTAATGGTTTGTGAACCAACACCGGTTTTTTCGCCAACCCAACTATTAACAGAACCCACTGTTCCATCCTCACCTTCCCAAGTATTTTTGTTGGTTGGATCTGATTTTGACCAAGGAGACCAACGCTCCATTTCTTTCAGATTTTTCACATAAGGAAAAATTGCTTCTTTGGAAGCATCAATGGTTACAGTGCGGCTGAGTTCAGAGGTTTTTGGGCCCATGAAACTAAAAATCGCTGCTATGGCCACTAATCCAAGTAGCACAAAAAGAAGGGTACGAATGATTTTCATAATGACTAATGTTTTGGTAGGAGCGCAATTGCTCCAAGGTTGAAAAATTTAGGTACGCGCAAATTTAAACAAAAAGATTTAATTAAAACTAAATTGTTTTAAATCTTGATTAATTCCAGTTGTGTAATTGACAGATGTTTAGTCGGTGGTAGGCAAGTGCAAATTTAAACATTAGAGGACGTATTTTTAGCATTGAAATAGGTTTATCAACCAATCTCTGGGTCTTTATTAAAACATCCTTTTTTATATTATGAAAAATCATCTGTTACTGTTCGTTTTTCTATTTGCATTTCAATCCATGATTTTGGCACTAGATGCTAGTGTATCGTTTTGTACTTTTCATACTAATGAACAAAATTATATTGAAATTTATTTGCACTTCGTAGGCGAAACAATGCGGCACAAAACAATGGAAGATGGGAAACTAAAAGCAGGTGCGGAGGTGCTAATTCTTTTCAAAAACAGATTGCCAGACGGACGTGCTGGGGAAGAAATTATTAAAGTTGATAAATTCAATTTGGAAGGCCCCGCAGTAGATAAACGAAAGGATTTTATTGACCTAAAAAGGTATAATTTACCGAATGGCGAATATCAATTAATCATAGATGTAGTGGATAAAGAAAACCCTGCAAATAAAAGACAGTTTAGCACTCCAGTAATCATGTCTTATGGGGCCGATGAATTACAACAATCCGATATTCAATTATTGGCTGGAATCAAGAAAGCAGAAGGCGAAAACACACTCGTAAAAAATGGAGTAGAGATGGAACCGTTACCATTCAACTGGTATCATCAAAAAGCTCAAGAGTTGATTTTTTATAATGAAATATATAACAGTGAAAAAGCCATTGGCGATACGTATTTTATCAGTTATACCATAAAGGATGCCTCAAATAAAAATACAGGTGAGGTATTTAAAACAGGCCATAAAAGATTAGAACCTGCATCCGTAAATCCAGTTTTACAAAAAATGGACATCTCAGAGCTACCTTCTGGAAATTACCTTTTTAACATTGAAGTTAAAAATAGAGACAAAGAGCTATTGACTCAAAAAGGACTCTTCTTTCAAAGAAGCAATCCAGCTTTTGATCCTGCTCCTGATACCGTTGCCACGGATATGTCTAGTCAATTTGCCATAGCACTTTCTGACGATGAGGTGGAATATAGTATCAGAGCCATTAGTGCATTGGTGCCTGATGATAATGAAATGCTGAATACTATTATTGCAGAAAAGAAATACGATGGCCAACGCATGTATTTGCAATCTTTCTGGGAGAAACAAAATCCAGAAGACCCCGATAAGCAATATCAAGATTTTATGAAAGTAGCTCGCGCCATAGATGAGCAATTTCAATCAGGATTTGGTTATGGATTCGAAACGGCCCGTGGTCAAATTTACATCAAATATGGCCAGCCCGATGATATCGTTAGAGTAGAAGATGAAGCCACCGCTCCTCCTTATGAAATTTGGTCTTACAATAGTTTTCCCAAAACGCGACAAGCAGACGTGCGTTTCGTTTTTTATAATCCTTCCCTTTCTCCTGGCAATTTCCAATTGCTCCACAGCAATGCCCGTGGCGAACTCATTAATCCTCAATGGCTCTTGGAGCTTTATCGCGAGGCACCCAATGATGTTAGTGGCGGCAACTATATTGATGGCACACAAATCAACGATGGCTATGGCAGAAGAGCAGCGGAGATATTCAATGATTTTTAAAAAGAGTGACTTTCCATCCTCGTAAATGAATTACCAAAAAATGGGAATTGATCCGTATTTCAGATTCATCAAGAGATATTGATTAGTACAGAATCTTTACTTTGAATAATGTTGCTCTAAGATCTGCACGGGCAAGAATACCTGTGCGATAACAAAAATGGGTTGTCGAGAATACAATCGACAACCCATTTGAAATTCTTTATTTTAAAATTACTTTTTCATCAAAGTAGTATGATCTTCAGTCGAATTAATGCTCACTGACTCCAACTTTTCAAAACCTTTCTCAATAAATTTGCGCATTGCGCGTTTTTCTCCAATAGAAGAAAACTTGAAGTCTTTGATAAGCTGAATCAATTCATCTTGCTTACCCCTAAATTCTTCTTTAAGCAACGCTAAATCAGTAGCAGAAAGATGAATATCCTTCAAGATGTGCTCTCCGTGCTTGATATATGGAGGATGTACAAAACCTGAAAAATCAAAGTCATAAGCAATCGGGCAGAGTTTGCCATTAGGCATTTTTACAAACTTAATATTTTTACTTCTTTTCAAATCCCAATCTGCATTGCCAATCATATAATTGAACATTGCAATTTTTGCTAACTGCACCCTGTCAACTTTATCAAATGCAGTATTGAAAGATTCGACAATAGTGCCACCCATCCTGCTTGCTACTTGCTCATCTTCTTCAATCAAGAAACCGAACGTCTCCATTGTCGTTTTTCGACTTTTTGAGTCAATATATTTGATTTTTAATAACTGTGTGCGAAAACTACTACCCACCAATTTATTCATCATTCGATATGCCAAAAATTCTTTCTTAAGATAAGATTCGCCAGCAAGTTCATCACCCAAACAATGGGTGACCAATTTAAACTTATTAAAGGTATCCAAACCCATCAATGCCAATTCAGCCTTCTTAAATTTTAATTTTAATGGAGGAAATTCGCAATATTGGAGTCTAAATTTGCCGCGCACTTTTACTTTCACTGGAATTTCCCTTTTTTTACTGTCTTTTCCTATAAAGGAGAAGATGCCAGATTGGTAATCTTTGGAAGACAACTTATTATCAATGATACTTGAAAAGTTCGTTTTTATTACAACTTCAAGGGGTTTGTCCTGCTGCAAATAATCGAAAAGCGGCATCGGACGAACATCAGAAGCGTATAGGAATTGAGAGGTGATTAAAAGCACTAAAGTTAGCAATACGTTTTTCATTTCTATCGGGTTTAAGTGATACAGAGCCAAGTTCAAATTATTAATGATTCGAATCATTTTCGTTCGATTAACTACTAGAAATTTTGGATAAAAATAAATTTTGGAAGGTTGGTTATCTCGTTTTGATTGCAGTAGGGATATTGGCTTTCAATAATAGACAAATTAGTTTCGCAAAGGTTGTAAATAAAGATGCAAAAAATCCACTCCCAAAGAATATAATTTTGTTAATTGGAGATGGAGTGGGTATTAGCCAAATTTCTGCGCACCAATATAATGGTTTTAACAAATCATATTTTGAATGGTTTGAGAATATTGGTTTCCAAAAAACACATTCTGCCGATAACTTGGTGACGGATTCTGCTGCTTCGGGCACTTCCATATTTGGTGGCAAGAAGACCAACAACACCATGGTGGGCGTCACACCAGATGCTGCCGTTGTCAAATCACTATTTGAGGAGGGAAAAGAACGTAACTATAAAGCTGGATTCGTGGTGACCTCTACCGTTGTACATGCCACTCCTGCAGTTACTTATGCCCATCAATTATTGCGAGGCAACTATCAGGGCATTGCCAATGATCTCACCGAGTGTGATTTTGATTTTATGGTAGGAGGCGGAGGAAAATATTTTGATAGAAGAAACAAGGCAAGTGCAGTGAGAAAAAAAGTACTAACTGACAAAGGCTACTATTTGACCGATACGGAACCAAGTCCAAAGAAACTCTCGAAAGAAGATAAAATCATTTGGTTTACGGCTGACAATGACCCACCTTATGCATCAGAAGGAAGAAAATATCTACCTGGTGCTAGCCAAATGGCCGCTAATTTTCTAAAACAAAAAAGTGAGAACGGTTTTTTATTGATGATTGAAGGATCGCAAATAGATTGGGCATTGCACGCGAATAATGGGCCCAATTTTTTAGATGAGATGAAAGATTTTGACAATACGATAGTCCGTATGCTTGATTTTGCTTTGAAAGATAAAGAAACGCTCGTCATCGTCACGGGCGATCATGAATGCGGCGGATTGGCCGTGAATACTGGAAAAAAATTCAAAGATCTAAAACTGGCCTTCACCGCTCGCAGACATACTGCCACCATGATTCCTGTTTTTGCATTTGGGCCCGGAGCTGAGGAATTTACGGGTATTTATGACAATACGGACATCTACTTTAAGATGCGGAAAGTATTGGGTTGGGAATAGCAAAATAATCATGGATGCACGCCAATATTAAGAGAAATAGAAAGATAGGACGGCATATAAAAGAACCTGATTGCAGGTTTCCATTTTACTTAAAAATTATCCTGTAAATACCGACATTCGCGGGCGAAATTCAATTCAACCATGAGAAAAATATCTGCTGATTACCTTTTTCCAGTTACTTCCAAACCCATCAAAAATGGTGTTTTGACCATTGATGATGATGGAAAGATTATTTCTATTGACACCAGAGAGCATCATAAAAAGTCCGATTTAGAAATTCATAAAGGCGTAATCGTTCCTGGGTTTGTCAACACGCACTGCCACTTGGAGCTATCCCACATGAAAGGGGTTGCACCTACCGGTACTGGCCTACTTCCTTTTTTAAAAACAGTCGTTTCGTTTCGTGATGTGGAGGAGTCTGACATTATGAAAGCCATCGAAAAAGCAGACAGGGAAATGTATGACAATGGCATCGTGGCAGTGGGTGACATTTCCAATAAATTGGACACCAAAGCCACTAAAGAAAAAAGTCCTATCAGATATTACACTTTCGTGGAAATGTTTGACTTCATGCAAGATGAGGCCGACTTTTTCTATCAGCAATACAAAGAAGTTTACAACGGACAAAGCGATAAAAGTGGCAATAAAAAATCAGCCGTTCCGCATGCGCCATACACAGTTTCCAAAACCCTTTTTAAAAAAATAAACGCACTGAATAAAAAGCGCTGCACCGTCAGTATTCACAATCAGGAAACCACGCATGAAAATGACCTCTTCCTCAAAAAGAAAGGTGACTTTTTAGAGTTTTATAAAATGTTCAATTTCTCTTTGAAGAAATTCAAAAAGACAGGAAAAACGTCGATTCATTATGCGTTGGAAAATATGGATCCGACGCATCGCACTCTTTTCGTTCACAATCCATTGACTTCTCCTGAGGACTTAAAAACAGCAATGGAATGGAACCCAAAAAATACTTTCTGGGCTACTTGCCCCAACGCAAATTTATACATCGAAAACCAGTTGCCTAACTACCAAACCTTCCTCGATGCAGATGCCGTAGTTACCATCGGAACCGATTCGTTAACCTCCAATTGGCAGCTATCTGTTTTGGAAGAAATGAAGACCATTGCCAAATATCAATCTTATGTCGATTTCGAAACTTTACTGAAATGGGCAACGCTCAACGGTGCAAAAGCATTAGGATTTGAGCGAGCATTGGGTAGTTTAAAAGTAGGTAAAACGCCTGGTGTCAATTTGATTAAAAACTTAGGAAAGCATTGGACGTTGAAAAGTAATTCGAGTGTAAAAAGATTAGTGTAGATTAGATTTCGCGAGATCGAGAACTTGGGATTTCGAGAGAAGCCATAATAAATAGTCTCTCGAAATCCGATCTCCCGAATTCTCGAAATCCAAAAACAGTTTAAATGAAACGAGTAGTTTGCTTCGGCCCAGGGCCAAAATTTAAGGGAGGAATTTCTAATTACAACACTTCACTCGCGAAGGCGCTGGATAAATTTGAGCATGTGGAAGTGAGTATCGTTTCGTGGACACAGCAGTACCCTGCCATTATTCCGAGAGAATTTGTGGACAAGACAAGCAAGGTCGATTTTTTGGAAGGAACGGATATCAAAGTCAAATACATCACAAATTACAACAATCCATTCTCTTGGAAAGCTACTGCTGATTTTATTGCTGATTTAAAGCCCGACATTGTGGTTTTTCAATGGGCAATTGCTATCCAAGGATTGCCGATGGGACGCATTGCTCGCCATCTTAAAAAGCATAAAAACATTGAGGTGATTTTTGATTTGCATTTTGTGATTCAAAAGGAACATTCTTCGATTGATAAAACATTGACCAAATACGGAATTGAACCTGCCGACACTTTCATCACGCATGCCTACAAGACCGTTGATGAACTCAAAGAAGTTTTTCCAAATAGAAAATTAGCGGTCAATGAAACAGGCGACCGTACGGCTGATGGCACAACGGTGATTAAGCTCTATCATCCGATTTATGACTTGTTTCAGCCTGATCCGAAATTCGATGCAGCGGCTTATAAAAAAGAACATGGCTTGCGCCAAAATGTGTTTTTATTCTTCGGTTTTATTCGAAAATACAAAGGACTGCACTTCGCGATTGAGGCCTTCAAAAAAGTACGGGAGCAGCGAGATGATGTATCGTTGGTCATCTGCGGTGAGTCATTTTGGAAAACATTAGACCAATCAAAATTTTCGACAAAAGTCAAAAATGTTCTTTTCGGAACAGCAAAAAAAATCTTCCTCAACTCCAAAGATGACGAGGGTGAATACCGTCCACTCCAATTGATAAAAGAACTAGGTTTGGAAAATGACACCTTGATTCGCAATGAATTTATCGCCAACGAGGATGTGAATAAATTTTTCCAAATCAGCGACAACGTTGTTTTGTTTTATGAATACGCAACGCCCTCAGGTGTCGAATCTTTGAGCTATAATTTTAAAATGCCAATCCTTGCAACCAAAGTTGGCCACTTCCCCGAGACCATCACCGATGGCTTCAACGGCTACCTTGCCGAAGCAGAAAATACCGACGACATGGCTGCCCAAATGATTAAAGCCATCGAACAACCTATCGACCGCAACAATGTGGTGGAGGCTACTAAAAAAATGAGTTGGGAGAATTATTCGAAGGCGATATTGGGGGTTATTTAGTATAGCATTCACACAAACAGAAGAGGGAACTGCAGTGAAAAGAATATTTACAAAGTAGCACAGGCATCCCTGCCTGTGAGCGGTGATCGAATGTTGCTCCAATGATCTGCACAGGCAGGGATGCCTGTGCTACATTATGCTTCCCTTATCAAAGCAGAAACTCGCTCCGCCCGACGAGCAGGAAGAATAGATGCTAAAAAACCAATAAAGGAAACGGTCAAAATAACTACCAAGACATCAAAAAAGCGCATATCGATTGGATAGGCCTCGAAGGCAAAGCTACCGGGGAAAGATATGATGCCGTAGTTGATTTGAATTTGATATAATACAAACGCAATCACCAAACCAATCACTACGCCGAGTAGGGTCAATAAAATCCCCTCCAACAAAAAGATA
>CALDSS010000179.1 GCA_937924495.1 uncultured Saprospiraceae bacterium | reverse complement strand
TAATTAAAGAGCCCAGCAATTAACTTTGTTGGGCTTTTTATTTTCAAAAACAAATAGATATGAAAAGGATAGCAGTTTTAACTGGAGCTGGAATGAGTGCCGAAAGCGGCATAAGAACGTTTAGAGATTCCAATGGACTTTGGGAGGATCATGATGTGATGGATGTCGCTTCTCCGCAAGGTTGGGCTAAGGATAGGAAATTGGTGCTCGATTTTTACAACGCCAGAAGAAAGCAATTGAAAGAATGTGAACCCAACCAAGGACATTTGGAATTAGTTCGATTGGAAGAAAAATATCAGGTAGATATCATTACTCAAAATGTAGATAATCTGCATGAGCGGGCCGGGTCTTCTAATATTTTGCATCTACATGGAGAACTGACTAAGGTTAGAAGTTTGTTAGATCCAAAATTGGTTTATGATTGGGTAGATGACTTGAACGAAGGCGATAAATGTGAAAAAGGAGCACAACTCCGACCTCACATTGTTTGGTTTGGAGAATCTGTTCCAATGCTGGAACCTGCCATTCATTTGGTAAATCAAGCAGATCTAATTATCATAATTGGAACTTCTATGCAAGTTTATCCGGCTGCGAGTTTGGTGGGTTATGCCCTTCCGGGAGCTGATATTTATTATATCGACCCAAATCCTCAAATCAATTATGAATTAGAAAAAAGCAAACGTCTTTCTATTATTTCGGAGAAGGCCACTGTTGGTGTGAAAGATCTGGTCGATAAATTGCTTAAAGAATCTTAACTCCTTGTTTTAAACCTTAAAAAGAGTTAAAGGTGATTTTCGTTTTAGGGCAGTTGTATCATGTTTTGTCTTACAACCGTTAAAGAAGCAATAGTTTCTATTTTAAAATCACCACTAAAAATTTGAAACAATGAAAAGGATCTTATTAACTGCTGTTGTAGCACTTTTTGCATTCCAGATTTTTGCTCAAGTAAAAGTTAGCCTAAGAGCTGGGTTTAGTAATGCATGGGTAGAAACCAACAATGTAATTACTGGAAACGATACAATTGGCCTCAGTAAACTAAAGGGAGGGTACCATATTGGTTTTGCAACTCAACTTAAAATCAAAAAGTTTTTTATCCAACCTGAGGTTTTATTTAACTCGAATACTGCTGAATTTTCTCTTAGTAAAGATGGTGTTAGAAGTGCCCTAAAAGATAGATATACGAATATGGATATTCCAGTAATCATGGGATACAAGACAGGGTCTTTTAGAGTTGGAGCAGGTCCAGTTGGGCATGTGAATTTGAATAGAAAATCAGAGCTGTTGCAGCAAGGTGGCCTGAGTGAGGCCATGAAAAAACTAAGTTATGGTTACCAAGCAGGCATAGGTTTAGATTTATGGAAAGTTCAATTAGACCTAAAATATGAAGGAAACTTCGATGACTTTGATAGCTTTATTAATTTTGATAATAATCAGAATTTAAGCAACGCGCCAAGTCGAGTAATTTTTACAGTGGGTTATATTTTCTAATTAACTGAAAATCAATTACTTAAAAAGGGAAGATGTAGTTTTTACATCTTCCCTTTTTTTATACATTTGATTTTATAAAAAAAAATTGAGGTGAATACAACCAATTCAAAATATCGAGACACTTTATTATCAAACCACTTTACGAAATGGCTCGCACTATCATGATGACAGAGCAGGAAATTATTAAAGGTTGTCTTTCAAATGAAAGGGCTGCTCAGCGAGCACTTTATGACAAGTACAAAAACGCGATGTTCACCTTGTCCTATAGAGTTGCAGGTGATTTTGGCTTAGCTGAAGAGATTTTGCAAGATGCATTTTTGAAGGTTTATAAAGGAATGCCTTCTTTTAGAGGCGAGTCAACTTTGGGTGCGTGGATTAAAGTCATTGTAGTGCGAACCGCTTACACCAAAATCAAGAAAAAAGTCAGTTACGACCCGCTCGAATACGTAGATAAAAATGAACAGATTCAATGGTCTCATGATTTAGATACCGAGTATCTGGAAAAGGCCATAATGGGATTACCAGAGGGATATCGAGCAGTCTTTACACTCATTGAAATTGAAGGATACGCTCATAAGGAAGTTGCTGAAATACTCGGTATTTCAGAGGGGACATCAAAATCCCAACTCTTTTACGCAAAACGGAAATTGAGAGAAAATTTAAAATATTATGAATGAAGTTCTTGAAAATCTGATTTACAGCCTTAAAAAAACTTCAATAAAAAATATGGCTGAAAAAGCCTCATAAAATGGACTCGAAAGATAATTTAAAAAAAGCACTAAAAAACTTGCCGGTTCATAAAGCACCAGATAGAGTCTGGGCTAAAATCGATTTGGAACTTGGCCACCAAGATGGGGATTCTCCCTTGAACGCTTCATTGGCAAAATTACCAGTATATCAACCTACTGAGCAGGTTTGGGAAAACATTGCCCAAGAGTTGCCGGGTGCCAAACCTTGGTTTAAAGTTCATAGAAATGTTTGGGGCTTAGCTGCATCTTTCGCCTTGTTAATTGGCGGTCTATTTTGGATGAATGGTTCATCAGAAGGAAAAATTGAATATGCCTATTCTGAAGAAGTTTTGGATGAACGACTTCAATTTGAGGTTCTTGAGGATGACGAGGCGACCTTTGCTATGATTGAAGAAATCTGTGAATTGAAATCCTACCTGTGTGATTTTTCAGATTTTAATAACCTGAGAAATGAACTTGCTGAGTTGACTGAGGCAAAAGAAGAATTGCAATTTGCCCTCAGTGACTATAACACCAACCCTGAACTAATGGCTGAATTGAATGATATAGAGATGGAGCGAACAGTAGTTTTTAAACGCCTTTTAGCAATGCTTTAAATTTTACGCATACTAATGAAGAATTACGTATCCATATTGATTTTATTGAGCCTTTGTTTCCAAATTGGAAATGCTCAAACCTATCTAAAAGTTGTTTCTAAAAAAGTAGAAAAATCGTTTGATTATAACGAAGGTCAAACCTTGGTTGTAGAAGGTGAAAAAGCAGAAATAAAAGTAGAAACTTGGTCTAAAAATCAAATTTTTGTTCAACTTGAACTGATTGCAAAACATCCTGAAAAGAAAGTTTCAGAAAGTGAATTGGAGTCCTTCAATTTTGCATTTGACCAACGTGGAGCAAAGGTGTTTTTGAGAAATTTCTACGCAGGTAGTGAAAAGTCACAATCTGAATTATCCGCGATTTACATTATTAAAGTGCCAACAGAGTGTCCAGTTGAAATGTCAAATTACTTTGGGAAGGTTGATGTTCAAGACTTGACCAATTCATTTGAATTAGATTCTAAATTTGGCCCAATTGCCATGACTAACCTTAGCGGAATCATTGACGTCAGCAGCCGCTTTGGTGATATTTTTGGTGAGTTTTTAAAAGGTCAAGTGAAGATAGAATCTCACCGGTCAAATATTACTTTAAAACATTTGGAAGGTAAGTTTGACATCAATTCGAAATACGGAGTAATTAAAATTTTCGCAGATAATAAATTGATTGATTTGAATGTAGAAGGGGAGAAGTCAGACCTTTATTTGTTCAACCCTGACCCAGAAGAGTTTGGATATGATTTGTTAGCTCATTTTGGTAACATCACTGTCCCAGAAGATTTGAAAATAAATTTTGTAGAAAAATCTGACAAGATGAATCACGCTGTCAGGACGCCGGGCAATCAATTTCCAGGTGTATTTGTGAAAATCACCTATGGAGATATTATTGTGAAAAAAGCAAAACCCTAAAACAAAAGAGACTTTACTGAATTAATATAGTCTAAACAAAAGAAAATATAAGAATTTAAGTTTCATAAATTAGTGAGAGTAGAGCCGTGTTCAGTTTTTGAACGCGGCTTTTTTATTACAAATAGAATATTTTATCGTTTAAAAAATTTACTCATTTAAAAAATTCTCATTTTGAAAATCTTGTTTCAATAATTTATTTGATTCTTATATTTCTTTAAAATTCTAATTGGAAAAATCCATTTTAAAAAACGATAAAGTTATCTTCGGCCTTCCTTTTTTAACTTTAGAAATAAAATGAAGGTAACATACTACGGACACGCAACATTTTTAGTAGAAACAATGGGTAAGAAATTACTTTTCGATCCATTTTTTACTGGAAATCCGATCAATGAGGGAATTAATCACGAAGATATTGAAGCTGATTTTATTCTATTAACCCATGCTCATGGCGATCATTCAGCTGATGCTATCTCAATTGCTAAAAGGACAGGTGCTCTACTCATCTCCAATTATGAAATCCATAATTGGGCAAAGGCAAATGGGGTAGAGGCACATCCGATGAATCATGGTGGAAAATGGGAGTTTGATTTTGGAACGTGTAAATATGTAAATGCTATTCATACCAGTACGTTTCCAGATGGAACAAATGGAGGTCAACCTGGTGGTTTTGTAATATGGAATGAAGAAGGCTGCTTTTACCATGCAGGCGATACGGCCCTGACCTTGGATATGAAACTAATTCCAATGACCTGTCCGAGTTTGAATTTTGCAATTTTACCAATTGGGGATAATTTCACAATGGGTTACAAAGACGCCTCTATTGCTGCGGATTTTATAGAGTGCAATCAAATTATTGGATGTCACTTTGATACCTTTGGATTTATAGAAATTGATAAAAAACGAGCTAAAGAAGTATTTGAAGACCGAAATAAGAACCTCATCCTTTTGGATATTGGTAGTGCATTAGAATTTAATAAAACAAACTGAGAAAATGGGCAAAATCATAGCAATAGCAAACCAAAAAGGCGGGGTGGGTAAAACCACCACCTCTATAAATTTAGCAGCCTGTTTGGCGGTTCTCGAAAAGAAGGTTTTAATTGTTGATGCGGATCCTCAAGCAAATGCATCTTCTGGGGTAGGTGTCAATAGCGATAATTTGGAGTTAAGTATTTACGATTGTTTGGTAGATAATTTGGAAGCTGATGAGGTGATTTTAGAAACGTCAACTCCTAATCTTGATCTATTGCCTTCTCATATAGATTTAGTAGGCGCTGAATTGGAATTGGCGACTTTTGAAAAACGCGAATATATTATGAAAGGCGTTTTGCAAAAAATTAAAGAGGACTATGATTATATTATAATTGATTGCCTCCCGTCTTTAGGAATCATAACTTTGAATGCCTTGACGGCAGCGGATTCAGTTTTAGTGCCTGTGCAATGTGAGATTTTCGCATTGGAAGGATTAGGAAAACTCAAGAATACTATTTCTTTGGTTAAGCAAAAATTGAATAAAGAATTGGAGGTAGAAGGGATTTTACTTTCTATGTATGATAAAAGATTAAGATTAGCTGGAGAAGTTGTGGAGGCCGTGAGAGATTCTTCTTCTGATTACGTTTTTGAAACAATTATTCATCGTAATTCAAAAATTGGAGAAGCGCCAAGTTTGCACATGCCTGTGATTTTATATGACGCAGGAAGTAAAGGAGCTGCCAACTTCTTAAATCTTGCACAAGAGTTTTTAGAGAAAAACGAATCCGTAATTGCTTGATAAGCATACCTTTAAACAGCAAATTTGAGAAAACACTAACTAAAAAATAATGGCTAAAGTCAAGAAAAAAGAATTAGGGAAGGGAATAAGAGCACTCCTTGGAAACATTGAGGAGAATACAGCTACACCTAAAAGAAAAAAGAAAGCAGTTAAAGAATTAACCGCTTCAGTAGCGATGATTGCATTGTCAGAAATTACTGTTAATCCATTTCAGCCACGGATAGAATTCGATGAAGATGCTTTGAATGATTTGTCTCAGAGTATAAAGGTTCATGGACTAATTCAGCCTATCACGCTTCGTCGATTGAGTGAAAAGGAATACCAACTCATTTCTGGAGAAAGACGTTTCAGGGCTTCTAAATTGGCTGGCCTGGAAGAAGTACCTGCTTATATCAGATTGGCTAATGATCAGGAAATGATCGAAATGGCTTTAATTGAGAATATTCAACGTGAGAACCTAAATGCCATTGAGGTTGCGATCACCTATCAGCGATTGATTGATGAATGTGATTTGACGCATGAAACGATGGCAGAAAGAGTAGGGAAGAAGCGGAGTAGTATTTCAAATTATTTGCGACTTTTAAAATTGCCACCTGAGGTGCAACAAGCTATAAAGACAAAAGAAATCAGCATGGGGCATGCTCGTGTTTTGGCTGGCATTGAGGATCCTGCAAAAAGGCTTATTCTATTTAAAAGAACCATCCAGGATAATCTTTCTGTTCGTGAACTTGAAAAATTGGCAAAACTTTATGCCTTAGGTTCCTCAGGAAAGAAAAAAGAGCAAGAGTTAGACTCTGATTACAGAAACGTTCAAACTCAATTTCAAGAGTTTTTTGGTTCAAAAAAATTGAAGTTAAAAGTCAATGCAAAGGGCAAAGGAGCCATTTCTATTCCGTTTAGTTCCACACGTGAATTAAATCGATTATTAGATATTTTAGGCGATGACTAAACTTTTTGTTCCAATTTTGATTTTTGTTTCTTTTCAACTTATTGCTCAAGAGCAGGTAGATTCAACTAAAGTTGAACCTGAAGTGGTAAGAGAAAGATGGGTTCCAAAGCCAAAAAGAGCAGCGTTGCTCTCCTTAATTCCAGGAGCAGGTCAATTTTACAATCGAAAGTACGCTTATCTTAAAGTTCCAGTGATCTATGGAGCATTCGCTGGCATTGGTTATTGGGCCAGTGACAACCAAAACCAATATGAACGATATCGCGATGCCTATGAGTTGGCAGTAAATGGCGAGACGCACGAGTTTGGGAATGCATCAACTGATGATATCAAACGTGCAAGGGATAACTTTGATAAATTTCGGCAGCGAACATATATAACTTTAGGAGCAATTTACCTCGCCCAAATCCTTGAAGCTTACGTAGCTGCGCACTTGATAGACTTTGATATTGATGAAGATATTTCCATTCAATTTAAACCCTCCTACGAAGAAGAATATGATGGAAAGGTTGGATTTGGAGCAGCGCTAAAATTTTAACTATTTCTAATCATTCTTGCCATATAAAATCCATCGAAACCTTCATCTTGAGGCAGGATCGATTTCTCCTTTTCTAATTTGAAATTTTTGTTTGCATTTAAAAAATGCTGGACTTGTTTTTCATTTTCTGATGGCAAAATACTGCAGGTTGCATAAACCATTTTTCCACCCACCTTTACCATTTTGGAATAGTCCTGAAGAATAGCTCGTTGAGTCTCTTTTATTTTATCAATAAAGGCAAGGGACAAATGCCATTTTGCTGCGGGGTCTCTTTTCAAAACACCCAAGCCAGAACAAGGAGCATCCAATAAAAGTCGATCTGCTTTTGCAAAATACTTTTGCTTAATTAGGTTGGAGTCAATAAGCTCTGCCGTTAGATTTGCTCCTGCTCGTTTTGCTCGTTTGAGCAATTCTTTTTGTTTGTTTTGATTGATGTCTAAGGCAATTAATCGTCCTTGGTTATCCATTAAATTAGCCAAATGCAATGTTTTTCCTCCTGCTCCAGAACAGGCATCAATCACCGTCATCCCAGGTGTTACTTCCAAAAATTCTGATACTTGTTGAGAGGAATAATCTTGAAATTCAAAAAAGCCTTTTCTGAAAATTTCGGCATTCTTTAAATTTTTTCTTTGGGATAAAATGAGTCCCGTAGCACCAATCGTTTCAGAATCTATTTCTATTTTTTTTAATTTCTTTTTTAGTTGTAGCTGATTGGTTTTCAAAAGATTAGCTCGGACAACCAGTTTAGAAGGTTCATTTAAAGAGGAAATAGTTTTATCCCATTTTTCACCCAATTCTTTCTCACCCAATTCATCCAACCAATCAGGAATGGACTCTCGAACTTTTCTGATATTGGAACCATCTTCTATTCTTTCTTCAAAATCAGATTTATCAATATTCTCAAATTCATCCCACTCAGGTATGTCAATTTCTTTATGAAAAAGATAACCTGCCAAGACCTGCCACCAATTATTTACGGAATCTAATTCCTGCCCTGAAGAAAAAGCATATAACCTCACATACCGAACAATGTCATAGGTAGTTTCAGCCACAAATCTTCTATCTCGTGATCCCCATCTTCTATCCGTTCTAAGTTTTTTTTCAATAACTTGATTGGCCAGATTTCCAACATCAAAAATCTCCTCAAGATTTTCAACAACCGCCTTGCATAAATTGAAATAAAGCCGCATTAGGATATTAATGCCTGAATGTGAAAGAATATATTAACCACCATGATGGCAATCAAGGCAAGAGACAGTGGTTTCAACCATTTATTATTAGCTCGAAATTCCTCACTCTGTTTTTTCTTT
Source organism: uncultured Saprospiraceae bacterium (assembly GCA_937924495.1). GTDB lineage: Bacteria > Bacteroidota > Bacteroidia > Chitinophagales > Saprospiraceae > JAGQWW01. The sequence continues at coordinate 2,169 of CALDSS010000179.1, read as the reverse complement.
TTTGGATCATTGGTATTTACTTTTCCGATAGAGTAGAGGTAAAGGTAGGTTCCGCCAAAAAGAAATAGAAATTCAAATGCTAAACCAACAATTTCCATAATTGTGATTATTGAGTTACGGCAGGAGGAGTTTGTGGCTCCAATACGTTTAGAATGTTTCTTGAAATCGTCAATTGGTCAATAATCTCTTTATCAATTTTCTCTATTTTGATCTTTTCAGCTGTAAGGTAGGTCATAATTTCCTCATGCGATTTACCACTTAATTTCATTGGCCCCTTTAGGTCACTCATCCAAGACATCATCGCTTCATCCGCCGCATCTATTTTTTCGAGGGACGGTATGAAAGCTTCTAACATTTTTGGCTGAATTTCTTCATTCTTCAACTTCTTTCTGATTTGAGCTGTATTTTTCATCATCACTCCATGATTTAGCATAGAGTCATCATGCAGTTTCATGACTTCGTCCCAGAGTGCTTGCTCTTCAGCATTAAATTTGTTGCAACTTGAAACTAAAATCATGATAGAGAAAAAAGAAAAAAATAGGGTAGTTAATCGCATCGGAACTTTTATTTTTCAATAACAAAAACATCTTCATTTGGTTTGCTCATAAAGTACCTTTCACGTACAAACCGCTCTGCGTTTTTGATTAAATCAATTCTATCTTCTTTCGCTTTCTGTATTTTTTCGGAGTAAAAACTTCTATCGCCTTCCATTTTTTCTATCGTATTTTGAAGGCTTAGTTGGGTAAGCAAGTTATGCTTGTCAATAAAAGCCATCCAAATGAAAAACAGCACGGCCACTAAAGCGAATTTATTCCTAAAGGGAACAGGAACCAATTCTAAGAGAGGTTGAAGTGGGTTATTTTTTTTTCTTTTGGCTGCCATAGTATGCGATATATTTCGCTACAAAAGTATTCAGAACCAGTTCAAGTATCAAGTGTAAACTCTAAACTTAAGGTTTACCAAACTTTCAAAGTTTGGTAAACCTACCATTATTTATTTTTTCAGGAGCGCCTTTCCAGGATAGTATGCCGTATCACCCAACTCTTCCTCAATACGAAGCAATTGATTGTACTTCGCAATTCTATCAGAACGAGAGGCAGAACCAGTTTTAATTTGACCCGTGTTCAATGCAACTGATAAATCGGCAATAGTGACATCCTCAGTTTCACCAGAACGGTGACTCATGACTGAGGTGAATTTATTACGATTTGCCATTTCAACCGCCTGAATCGTTTCGGTCAAGGAGCCAATTTGATTTACTTTTATCAAAATGGAGTTAGCAGACTGATTGTCAATTCCTTTCTGCAAACGCTCTGTATTCGTTACAAAAAGGTCATCTCCAACCAATTGAACTTTATCTCCACACGCAGCGGTCAATCTTCCCCAATTATCCCAATCATCCTCATCCAGTCCATCTTCGATAGAAAAAATAGGGTAGCGTTTTGCCCAATCTGCCCAGTACTCAACCATCGCCTCTCCAGACAATGCTCGATTATCAGATTTATGGAAAATGTATTTTTTCTTTTTGGAATCGTAAAACTCAGAAGCTGCAGCATCCATTGCGATGTAAATATCATCTCCTGGCTTGTAACCAGCCACTTCAATTGATTTGATTACAATTTCAATTGCTTCTTCGTTAGATTTGATGTTTGGTGCAAAACCACCTTCATCTCCAACATTAGTAGAATATCCTTTCTTTTTAAGAACAGATTTCAGATGGTGAAAGACCTCAATTCCCATTCTCAGTCCTTCTGAAAAAGTATCTGCCCCAACTGGAACAATCATAAACTCCTGAAAATCAATGCTGTTGTCAGCGTGAGATCCGCCATTCAAAATATTCATCATTGGAACTGGAAGGGTGTGTGCATTCACACCACCTACATATTGATAAAGTGGCTGACCAAACTCTTCTGCTGCCGCTTTTGCGACTGCCAACGAAACGCCCAAAATAGCATTAGCCCCTAACTTCTTTTTGTTTTTGGTACCATCTAATGCAAGCATTGCTTGGTCAATGTATCGTTGCTCTGTTACATCAATTCCAATCAAATTAGGTGCAATGATTTCATCCACATTTTTACATGCTTTTAAAACACCCTTACCTAAAAATCGCTTTTTATTTTTGTCTCTCAGCTCAACAGCTTCGTATTTTCCGGTAGAAGCACCGGACGG
>CALDSS010000178.1 GCA_937924495.1 uncultured Saprospiraceae bacterium | reverse complement strand
CTTGATTACCCGTCAGGGATATCACAAAATGATACATTGCTTTCAATAGGTGAGTATTGTTATCAAGTTATGGATGATAAGGGTTGTAATGATTCTCAGTGTTTTGAAATCAATGAAGGAATCTACACCGCCAAGCCAGTTCATATTATATGTCAAGGAGAGACAACACCACTATTTATCAGTCCATCTTCTGGAGCGACATTTGAATGGACTCCGCGGTTGGGTTTAAGTTGTACAACTTGTCCCAATCCAATAGCTGATCCTGGAAAGTCAAGCATCTATACCGTCACCGCAACTTTACCAAGTGGACAATCAGCAAGCCAAAATGTTTCTATTATTGTACTACCATCGATCATTTGTAATTTGATACCAAAGCAAGCAGAATTTGAATTGGAGCCTGAGTTAGTGGATTTTGATTTTCAAAATATGGATGAATCTGATCTGAAAAAAATTGAGGAAAAGATTACCGATAAATTTTTGAAAAAGGAAGTGAAAGTGGTGCCAAATCCAACAGAAGGTCAATTTGAACTAATTACCAATTTTGATTTTGAAAGGGTTGAGGTATTCGATTTTTCTGGTAAAAAAGTAGAAGAATCTCCTAGAGCTCAAATCAATTTATCGCATTTAGCAAAAGGAGTTTATTTCTTGAAGATTAGAGTTGGAAGAGAAGTGATTTTGAAACGAGTAATTTTAATTTAAGAATAAGAGGCGCAAAGAGTTTATTCTTTGCGCCTTTACTTTTATAGATTCTCTATATTTTCCAGATAATGATTGGCCTGAATTAATAGGTCTTCTTTTTTCTTACTATCCATTTTATTCCAAAGTCGATAGGCCATACCTATCCTTGGATTTTTTTCTAATTTATCTTTGTTTCTATCGTAAAAATCCCAATACAAACTGTTGAAAGGGCATGCGCCTTCACCCGTTTTTTCTTTCTTTTTATAAAAGCAGTTTTTACAATAATGGCTCATTTTATCAATGTAATTGGCAGAAGAAACATAAGGTTTAGTTCCCACAATTCCACCATCTGCAAATTGACTCATTCCACGGGTGTTGGTAATTTCTACCCACTCAAGCGCATCAATATAAATTCCTAAATACCATTTATCAACTTCGTCAGGGTGCAATCCCGTTAAAAGTGAAAAATTTCCAGTAATCATCAACCGCTGAATGTGATGCGCATAGGCATAATCTAAAGACTGATTAATGGCGTGTTTCATACAGGCCATTTTCGTTTCTCCCGTCCAAAAATAATCGGGTAGTTTTTTGGTATGATTTAAGAAATTGAGCGTTGCATATTCAGGCATTTTTGCCCAATAAACTCCTCGCATATATTCTCTCCATCCAATTATTTGGCGCACGAATCCTTCGGTTTGCGCAATGGAAATAGTGTCTTGATTCGCTTCCCAATATTTAATGACTTTTTGAACTACCTCTAATGGAGCAATAATTTTTGCATTCATCGCGAATGAAATGCGTGAATGATACAAGGACCAAAATTGAGGTGTCATGGCATCTTGAAATGTACCAAAATAGACTAAACAATTTTCACAAAAAAAATCTAAAAGTTTTAACGCTTCCTTTCTTGAAGTAGGCCAGATAAAATTTTGTGGTTGAATTCTTCCGATGGTTTTTACGTCTGATTTATGAATCAGATCTACAATTTCAGTAACATCTTTTTCAAAAAGTAAAGGAGGAGGAGGAACGTGATCCTTAGGCATTTTTTTACGGTTGTCATGGTCATAATTCCATTTTCCCGTAAGGGGTTTGTCACCGTCCATCATTAAATCGAATTTTCGGCGCATCGAACGATAAAACGACTCCATGAGGTAGGTTTTCTTTCCTTCAAAAAATTCTTTTAATTCATGGCGTTGGCTCATAAAGTGCTCTGTATCAGTCACTTGCGATTCTATTTCTAAATCATTTGCACATAGTTCCTTCAATTGTTTATCCAATCGATACTCATCAGGCAATAGGTATTCAAATTTAGTAAACCCATGTTTTTCGATTAGAAACAGGAGATTGAGTGGAAGCGATTGCAAATTTTCTTTTTCATCTAAGGTGAAATAAATCACTTGATGGCCAGCTGCTTTGAGCTCTTTTGAAAAATTTCTCATTGCCAGGAAAAAGGCAACTACCTTTTGAATGTGATGAGAGACATAATCTGTTTCCTGCCTCATTTCAAACAAACAATACGTCACCTCATCGTCCACTTTTTCAAACCACGAATGATTCAGATTGAGTTGATCGCCTAAAATTAATCGAAGTGTTTTACTCATAAGTTTAAACCCATCTGTTGGGTACGGTATGTCTTTTTAAAATTCGTTTACTTTCTATTCTGACAGCTGCTTCCTTTCGCTTAGCCCAAATTTTATCTCTTGCTTCCTTCGCAGCTTTATTCAAATCAATAATTGGGGCAGGGTAGTCAATACCTATTTTTATTTTGTAAAGTTGTTGTTCTAAATTGGTCGTTAACCACGGTTCATGAATAAACTGAGTTGGTAAATTTTCTAATTCAGGAACATATTTTTTTATGAATATTCCCTCCGGATCTTGTTCTTTGGATTGTTTGAGCGGATTGTAGATTCTTACGGTATTGATTCCTGTAACACCCGCTTGCATTTGAATTTGTGGGTAATGAATTCCAGGTTCAAAATCGAGAAAAAGACTTGCCAACCAAACAGCTCCTTCTTTCCAATGTTGCCATAAATTGTGTGTCAAAAAAGAGACGATCATGGCTCTCATTCTGAAGTTGATATAGCCAGTTTCTATCAATGCCCTCATGCAAGCGTCAACCATCGGGAAACCAGTTCTACCTCGTTTCCAAGCCAGAAATTTTTCAGGTTCAAATTTTCTTTTCAAATCATCATATCCGCGATTGATGTTTTCAAATTCCATTCGGTCTTCCATCTCAAATTTTTGTATAAAATGACAATGCCATCTTAGTCGGGAAGAGAAATTATCTAATGGACTTTTCCTTGAAGTTTGAACGCGAGCTTGTTGATATTTTTGATAGACCTGTCTAATGGAAAGATTTCCCCAAGCAATGTATGGAGATAGTCGGCTACAACTCTTTCTGCTCCAATGAGGTTTTGAAATATGGTTAGAGTAATTTTTAAACCGAGAACCGTAAAAAGAACGTAAGTAAGCCCAAGCTTTGGGCTCTCCTCCTTCTTGAAAATTTTTGTTTTTTTCTAAAAAAGAGGAAGGCAATTTCTTACCTTTTAATTTGTCAAATAGTTCAGTAGATAAATCTGCAGGAATATGATGTTCCCAGTTGGGGTGGAGAAGTGGTTGCTCCATAAACTCGTGCCAAGACTCACTCCATTTAAATCGATTTTTTCTTCCTCTTTCTATTCCATTGCACTGATATTCAGTCCATTGTATATTTTGTTTTTTACAAAAAGTAGAAAATTTCTTATCTCTGTTGTAGGTGATTTTTAGCCCCGTTTCCTCATAAGAAAAGACTTTTTTGATATCATAAATCTGATGCAAGTCTTGAAACAAAGAAACGGTTTCACGGTGAAAAATATGAACCTTTGTATTGAATTGTTTCAACTCAAGATTCATTCCCTCAAGTGATTGAAAAATAAATTGCCAATGACGAACAGCATAATGCGGATCGGCAATTAGGGAGGGTTCAAAACAATAGACAAAGAGGGTAGGAAGTTTGCAATTCATCGCTTCTACGAGGGGTTGATGATCTCGTAAACGCAAATCTCTTTTAAACCAAACAATGGAAATTTCTTGCTTCACGAAAAGGCAAACAAGAAGCGGAAGTTTTGGTTTAGACAAAAAAAAACGGCTGAACACCGAGGTGTCCAGCCGTTTTATAATTTTATTGAAAATGCGGTTAGTGCCCTAATGATTTAGAGTAATAACTCTTTCCAACTACCAATCGCTTGGTAATTGGATTATTGTCTTGCGAAAGAACCACCACCGTATAAACACCATTTTTCAACCCTTCAATATTTAGGTCGAATATTTCATTACCAATTTGATCAAATTGATAAGACTTAACGACTCCACCAACTTGATTGAGAATTAATACATCAATTCCAGAGGTATTCAAATCCATTAGCCTGAGATTCAGATTGTTCTCTGCAGGATTTGGGAAGATATTGATGTCAGCGTTGCTTGGCACTTCTAATCCTTGGTTATCAATTACCTCAACTTTTTCAAATAACCTGCATAAGGGTACCCAGCTATCCGTATGAGAAACGACACTTATGTAATAAGTACCAGCCTCAGAGAGAATGATTTCAGCCTCAGTGCCATCGCAAGTATTATCCCAAGAAGTACACTCAAAAATTACATTCCAAGAACCGTCGATAACTTTTACTCCATAATGAGGATTATTCAAACCAGAAACTAAAATTTCATTTCCAGTAGCAAAAATTTCAGCGTCACAAGAGGTAGAATTCGTTGGTGCGGTTAATGTTCCAGTACATGGTCCAGCAGGATCATTTACCGAAATAGTAGTCGTACAAGAAGGTTTATCATGGTCAAAAACAGTGAACGTTGTAGTGCCATTACCCATTGGGTTGCCACTTACTGTTACCGTTGTACCACTTGGTATCATCATAATGTTGGTACCAGCGATATCCCATCCCCATGCGCCACCATTCACAATGTTGGCAGTTACGTCGAAAGAGAAGGTATTTACGCCATCACATTGCACATTAGTTACTGAAGCATTGATAATACAATCAAATGGATTTGGAGGAAGAGTTCCAATAATAACTTCTTGCCAAATATTACAAATCATAGTAAAGTTCGGATCAAAAGTTTGAATCTGAACAAAATACTTTCCATCAGCAGGAACCGTGAAGCAATTAGATGTGCCGCAACCTGCACCTCCCATGAAGTTATTACAGCTGTAAATTATGCCCCCATTCATATCCAATACTTTGAACGAGTTGAATGGATCATTAAGACCTGTTGCACAAATTTCATTTCCGTTTACGGTGTAATTCGCATCACAGCCAGGTCCTCCTGGTGGAGGTGGAGGTGGTGGATTATTGCAAATTTCTCTTACAACTTGGATGCCGTTTGAAATAGCAAAGCATCCTTGTAAGTTATTTATGTTAGCGCCACCCGCTAACCCAGTAAGGCCAGCTTCGTAAGTAACGTTATAAACGATACAAACTCCAACGCCAGCTGCATCAAAATTAGGAGCTGTAAATGAAGGGGGTAGCCCAAGGATGTTGCCACTATCATCAGTAATCACCCAAGCACTAATTGGACCAGAGTTTCCGCTAAGCGTAATGCCATTTGCTGGAATATTATCAGGAGTGCCATCTACACAGAAATTGAAAGGACCTCCAACTAAACTTCCACCATTAACTCTATTGCATGGAGTTGGGGGAGGAGGAGGATTATTACAAATTTCTCTTACAACCTCAATTCCATTGGATAATTCAAAACAACCTTGAAAGTCGTTAATATTTGCACCACCCGTTAGTCCAGTTACAGTGCCTTCAAATGAAAGGTTATAAACGAAACAAACTCCAACACCTGCTGCATCGAAATCAGGAGCTGTGAATGTAGGAGGCAATCCAAGAATATTACCCATATCATCGGTAACAACCCATCTGTTGTTAGAACCTGTGTTTCCGCTCAAAACAATTCCGTTAGCTGGAATATTGTCTGGAGTTCCATCTACACAAAAGTTAAAAGGTCCTCCAGTTAAGGTACCACCGCTGACACTTCCTCCAAATTGATCACAAGGATCAGTTGACTCAACACAGCCATGCACTTTGATTTCATCAACATCCCAAACAGCAAATCCTCTTGGAGAATTCACCTGACGACAATATCCTAATAATTCAAATGTAAAAGTTGCTGGTTGGTCAGCCATGAATTCCATTCCAGAGAAATCGAATTCTTCCAAAGACCAGCTTTCTGAAGTGGCAACATCTACCATTCTGTAGATTTCAGCACCATCTCTCAATACTCTAATTCCGTATTTTGAGGGTGGATCGTTGTCACCAGTTTGACCAGTCAACCACAAATAACTTAAAGGAGCAGCTTCAAAAAAGCTCAATCCTGAAATAGTGGTTTTGAATCCAGCGGCAGGATTTACCTCCACAGTAAATCGGTAGGCATTCGGGTTATCTGGCATAAAATCACAACCATCCATAATGGCATGACACATTGCATTACCAGCGGCACCTGGAGTACAGGAGTGATGTCCCATGTTCGAAAAAATGGAGGCACTTCCAGTTGCATTTGGCCCAAAATCTGTATCCGCAGTGTATTCGTCATACGAGTCATCAGATGCACAGGCATCTAAGTCGTAGTGAACCAAAGTTTGATTACAATTTTGAGCGTAGTTGGTAGTAGAAAATAGAAACAGGGCAAAAAGTGCTACTATTCCTTTTGTTGTAAAGCGTAAGAATCTGAACTGCATTTTGGTAATTAAAATTTTGAATTTTTAAATAGTGGATTATAAAGAGAGCAGTTTTAGGAGAAGAGACCGGCTTGCAATTGAGCTAGACCGTTAGTTTTAAGGTTTCAATATGTTTTAGTGAGATGTTTCCAGTCTCACAAAAATAACTTTTTTTTAAGGATCATTCAAATGATCACAAATATATTAAAAATATTTATATTTGTTATGTGTAAATGCCTTTAAATCATATAATTATTTCTGCTTCCAAATCATAATCTAAGGCACCTGTTACTCTAACGTTTACAAAATCACCTATTCGAGCATATTGATTAAGGGCAGAAATTATGACTTCATTGTCAACTTCAGGAGAATCTGATTCAGTTCGACCATAAAAGAAGTCACCTTCTTTTCTATCAATTAAGACTTTAAGGCGGGATCCAATCTTCTCGTAATTTTTTTCTTCTGAAATTTTTCTTTGAATTTCCATTATTCGATTTGCACGGTCCGCTTTTACCTCAGGAGCAATATCATCTTTCAAATCATAAGCACGTGTATCTTCTTCGTGTGAGTACTGAAAAACCCCCAACCTATTAAACTGCATTTCCTGTACAAAGTCACATAAATCCTGAAATTCTTCATCTGTTTCTCCAGGGAACCCAACTAAAATAGTAGTTCGAAACGTAATATCTGGAACTTTTTCTCTTGCAATTTTTACAATTTCCTTTGTTTCAGCTTGAGTGATTTGCCTTCTCATTCTTTCCAAGACTGCATCATTAGCATGTTGCAGGGGCATATCTATATAATTGCATATTTTTTCATGCTTTGCCATTGTATCAAAAATTTCAACAGGAAATTTACTTGGATAAGCATAATGCAAACGAATCCACTCAATTCCATCTACTTTGACCAACTCTTCTAACAATTCCGATAAGGCTCTTTTTTTATATAAATCCAAACCATAGTAAGTAAGCTCCTGAGCAATAAGCATGATTTCTTTTATGCCATTTTTGGCTAAATTTTTTGCCTCTTTAACCAATGCTTCTATCGGTTTTGAGATGTGTTTTCCCCTCATCAAAGGAATGGCACAAAATGAACAGGTGCGATTACAACCTTCCGAAATTTTCATGTAAGCATAATGCTGAGGGGTAACCGTTAATCGTTCACCTATCAATTCATGTTTATAATCAGCATTTAATTTATTGAGCAAAAGCGGCAATTCTACCGTTCCAAACCAATCATCTACTTCAGGTATTTCCAATTTCAAATCATCTCGGTAGCGCTGAGAAAGACAACCCGTTACATACAGTTTATCGATATCTCCCTCGGATTTCACCTGAGAATAATGCAAAATCGTGTTTATTGATTCCTCTTTCGCCAAATCAATAAAACCACAAGTATTGACAATTACAATATTGGCTTCTTCATCGGTGTCGTGCTGAACCTCATAATCATTGCCTCTAAGTTGGGTGATCAAATTCTCTGAATCAACCACATTTTTAGAGCAACCTAATGTAATCACACTTACCTTATCTTTCTTTAAGGTTTTTGTTTTCAAATTAAAAAGTATGTTTATCGTTGTTATTAAAGATGCAAATGTAACTTTAATTAAAATTGAAACACTCAAAGAGAATAAAATAATCGAAAAATGAAATTTATAAAAATCCTTGCCTTTTCTTTTACAGTCCTATTTTTTACTCTAAATCTATCTGCCCAAATCGGTGTTTCGGGAACTTACACAACCGTCAACACTGATTTTGAGTTTGATAAAGAATTTCCAGGTTTTTCACCTGCAACAACCTTTGGGATTGATTATTGGTTTCGTTTAAAAAACCAAAGAGTTGAATTTTATCCTCAAATTTCATGGCTTCGAAGTGGGACAGAATCATATTTGAATAATTTTGACCAGTCAGAAAATATTGATTTAAGAATGGATGTCTATTCCTTAAAATTGAATACAAGAATTTATCCCTTTGATTTTAAAGGAGATTGTAATTGCCCAACTTGGAAAAAGGATGGGACAACTTTTAATAAAGGATTTTATTTTATGGCAACTTTTGGATATGGTGTTTTGAATCAATCAAGAACAGGTGATGGAGGCGGATTTGCTCCAACGTCTCTCGGCTCATTTGGAGGCGGTTTTGGACTTGATGTTGGGCTTTCAAAATATTTGACCCTCTCGCCTTTTTTAACTTATGAAAGAACAACTTCGGCAGGTTGGGTACTTCATCCCTGTGATACTTGCGACCAAATTCTTGATAATACTATCTTAAATCCCTTATCTGTTGGATTACACTTACAATATCGCTGGAAAGATTACTGATTTTTTATTATAAAAATTTGAATATTTGCAGTCCCGAAATTTAAACAACTTCTTAAGTTTAAAAATCACAATAAGAAATCATAATGGGCTGTATATTTGATTTAGACGGTGTAATCGTTGATACTGCAAAATATCATTTTCAAGCATGGAAGAGATTGGCAAATGAGTTAGGTTTTGATTTTGATGAAACTCAAAATGAACAGCTCAAGGGAGTGAGTCGCTACGACTCGCTCAATCTGATTTTAGATTGGGGAGGAGTATCTATGGAGGAAGCCAAAAAGCAAGAGTGGATGATTACCAAAAATGATTGGTACCTCGAACTCGTCAATAAAATGAATGCAGACGAAATTTTACCAGGCGTTCAATCTCTTTTAAGTGAACTTAAAGAGGCAGAAGTTCCAATTGGATTGGGCTCAGCCAGTAAAAACTCTACTCGAATTCTTAACCAAATTGGTTTGACCAGTTATTTCGATACCATTGTTGATGGCAATCGAGTAAAAAAAGGAAAACCTGACCCTGAAACATTTTTGACAGGTGCTAAAGAATTAGGCCTAAAGCCTGTTCAATGTATCGTTTTTGAAGATGCACCAAAAGGAGTCAAAGCAGCTAAAGCTGGTGGTTTTAAAGCAATTGGAGTTGGTTCAGCAGAGCACCTTTATGAGGCAGATTATGTGGTTCCTGGTTTTGAAAACTTCTCTTACACAACGATTTTAAACTTATATCGTAGAATGAATGAAATTTAATTTCACTCAATCTATTTAAAGACCTTATTTTTCTCATTCATGAAAGACTATTTAAAGAAAGACCCTTGGAAAATCATTGAAGAAGGTTGGAAACCTGAATTCAATGAAATCTCAGAAAGTATTTTTTCCATTGGAAATGGTCGATTTGGACAACGTGCAAATTTCGAAGAGCGATTCACTGGGAGTTCTCTGCAAGGGAGTTATGTGGCAGGCGTTTATTATCCAGATAAAACAAGAGTAGGTTGGTGGAAAAACGGCTATCCAAACTACTTCGCGAAAGTTTTAAATTCTCATAATTGGATAGGGATTGATATTGATTTTGATGGCGAAGCTTTGGATTTGAATACCTGCAAAGAAGTCAAAGATTTTCGACGGGTTTTGAATATGCAAGAAGGATTCTTGGAAAGGAGTTTTACGGTGGTAATGAAAAGTAATCGCTCTGTAAAAGTTCACTCTAAGCGTTTTTGTAGTATTCATAATGATAAGATAGGGGCAATTCAGTATTCATTTACACCACTCAATTTTTCTGGAAAAGCGACTATTACGCCTTATATAGATGCTGATGTCGAAAATAAGGACTCCAATTACGAAGAAAAATTTTGGGTGCCAATTCATCAGGATGCGGAAAAGGATTGGGCAGTAGTTGTGGCGGAAACGAAAGAAACTAAATTTGATGCAGATACTTTTCAAGTAGCTGGTGCCATGACTTTTTCAATTTACCAAAATGGACAAAAAGAATCGCACAGCACCTATCGAGTTGAGCGAGAAAAATATGCCGGTTGCCAAGTCGATATCGAAGTAAAAGAAGGAAGCGGAGTCGTTATTGAAAAATTTGCTTCCATTCAATCATCCCTAAATGTGACTAATGAGAAATTAGCGGAGGCAGCTTTAAAATCAGCGAATGAAGCTGCTGAAACTGGATTCCAAAAACTTGCAGAAGATCAGGCAAATTCTTGGGCAAAAAAGTGGGAAGAGGCAGATATCGTGATTGATGGTGATGTTGCTGCTCAGCAAGGAATTCGATTCAATATTTTCCAATTATATCAGACCTATACTGGAGAAGATGAGCGTCTGAATATTGGCCCGAAAGGATTCACTGGTGAAAAGTATGGTGGCTCAACTTATTGGGATACAGAAGCCTATTGTTTGCCTTTTTATTTGGCTACAGCCGAAGAGAAAGTTGGAAGAAATTTGGTAGTATATCGATACAAACATTTACAAAAAGCCATCGAAAATGCGCAGAAATTAGGCTTTACGGACGGTGCAGCACTGTACCCGATGGTGACCATTACTGGTGAGGAATGCCATAATGAATGGGAAATTACTTTTGAAGAAATTCACCGAAATGGAGCGATTGCTTACGGTATTTATGATTATATAAATTACACAGGTGATAAAAAATACATGGCTGAATACGGTCTGGAGGTTTTGATTGCTATTGCTCGTTTTTGGGCAAAACGAGTGCATTGGTCTGAGCGGAATGGAAAGTATATGATGCATGGTGTTACGGGGCCAAATGAATATGAAAACAACATCAATAACAACTGGTACACTAACTACATCGCAGTTTGGTGTTTGAAATATGCGCTGGAATCATTGGATTTTGTGGAGTCTAATCATCCAGCACGATTTGAAGAAATTTCGGAAAAAATCAAATTTTACAAATACACTGAGATCAAAGTTTGGAAAGACATCGTTGATAAAATGTATTACCCAGTCGATGAGGAGTTGGGAATATTTGTTCAGCATGATGGCTTTTTAGATAAAGAGTTATTGACTGTTTCTGATTTGAAAGAAGAAGATCAGCCGCTCAATCAAAAATGGTCTTGGGATAGAATTTTACGTTCAGTTTATATCAAGCAAGCTGACGTTTTGCAAGGTCTTTACTTTTTTGAAGACGATTTTGATGAAGAAACCCATCGTCGAAATTTCGAATTTTATGAACCAAGAACCGTTCATGAATCCTCACTTTCTCCGTGTGTTCACGTTGTTCTGGCTGCAAAATTAGGAATGGATGCTAAGGCTTACGAAATGTATGTCCGTACATCCCGCCTTGATTTAGATGACTACAACAATGATACAGAGGATGGCCTGCATATCACCAGTATGGCTGGAACATGGATGTCAGTCGTGAAAGGATTTGGAGGAATGCGCGTTAGAAATGGTAAAGTGCATTTCAACCCAAGAATTCCTAAACAATGGGATTCATTAAAGTTTAAAGTAAGATGGAGAGGTCATATTTTAGAATTAAAAGCCTCCCACCAAAATGTTGAAATTGTTAATCATAGTCAAAACTCAATTGAAGTAAATATCTTTGGTAGGGATTTTGAAATTAACGAAAATCAAAATATATCTGTTGGTGCCGAATCTATGGCCTAACGCCTAAACCGAAATTTAAATCTTATGAACCGAATTACAATTATTCTTTTTGCGCTTGCTTTAGTTTTTGGATGTACTCAATGCAATCCGAATGCTCCTGATTCTAAGCCTAACGGACCGGCAATAACAACAGGAGGGGTTAATCCAGCTGGAATCACCAAAATTGACACCGCTAATTTGAAAGGTCACATGGCAAGTGTGGTTGGTTATGACCCAAAAAAACCAGACAAGCCAGAGGTAAATAATTTTTGGTGGGTAGATGGTTACGTTTCGAGCCGAGAAGCAGCTAAACAAGCGCACCGTGGAAAATGGTATCGTTTTTATAAAGATGGAACATTTGAATATGGAGTTTATGAGAAAAATCTGGACAAAGGAACTTGGTCTTATGATCTTGCAAATGAGACACTTTTTACCAAAACTCAAGATGGAAAAGAGACCATGCAATGGCGGTCTATGATGTCCTCAACGCGTGATAAATTGGTTTTGGTTGGACCAGAAGTGGGCCCAAATAAAGGGGATCAAATGATGCTTCAACCGTATTTGCAAAAACCAGTTCCAGCTAATGTCACTTGGTAATATATTGAATATCAATAGTTTATAAATAAAAAAGGCTCGGAAGTGTAAACTTTCGAGCCTTTTTTATTTGAACGGTTGTGTTTAAAAATATTTAAAACTCATTCCATCTTCAATTTTCAATAAAGTCTCATAAATCAACATGATTAAACTATTAACATCATCTTTATGAGCTGACTCAACTGTGGTGTGCATGTATCGAAGTGGAAGAGAAATCAAAGCAGAAGGAACACCTCCATTTGAATAAGCAAACGCATCCGTATCAGTTCCCGTAGAACGAGAAGAAGCTGAACGTTGAAAAGGAATTCCTTTTTCGTCAGCAGTATCAATAATTAAATCTCTTAATTTTCCTTGAACAGCAGGGGCATAAGCGATAGATGGCCCTAAGCCACATTTTTTATCACCTTCTACTTTCTGCTTAATCATTGGAGTGTTGGTGTCATGCGTAACGTCTGTTACGATGGCAACATGTGGCTTGATGTTGTCCGCAATCATTTGAGCACCGCGTAATCCAATTTCTTCTTGAACTGCATTCACTACATAAAGTGAATAAGGAAGTTTTACTTTATTTTCTTTTAGTAAGCGTGCTACTTCTGCAATACAGAATCCACCCATTTTATTGTCCAAGGCTCTTCCGCAATAATAACGATCATTCAAAACCATCATTTCATCCGTGAAGGTTACGACGTTTCCAACATGGATGCCCATTGCCAAAATTTCGTCTTTATCTTTTGCTCCGACATCAATGAAAATATTTTCAACTGTTGGATTCAAAGTGCTTCCAGCTTTTCCTTTTCTGGTATGAATGGCAGGCCAACCAAAAACGCCATCAATTGCGCCATTATGCCGAGTCCAAATTTTTACTCTTTTTGCTGGTGCAATAAGGTGATCAGAACCTCCATTTCTAATCACAGAGATGAATCCATCTTCAGAAATGTAATTTACAAACCAAGCGATTTCATCAGCATGTGCCTCAATGACGACTTTGTACTTCTTCCCTGGATTGATAATTCCATAGGCTGTACCATAGTTGTCAAGATGCCACTCATCAATATATGGCTTGAGGTATTCTAACCAAACTTTTTGGCCTTCCATCTCAAACCCTGTAGGTGAGGTGTTATTGAGATATTTTTTAAGAAAAGCTTCGGACTTTTTAGTCACTACTTTTGGTGCTTTTGCTGTGCTTTTCTTTGATTTTCCTTTTGCCATTAATTTAATGGTTTAATTTTTCCAGTTTTTGGGGTCATCCCGCCACTGCGTGAGTAATTCCTGATCGGCACTTTTTATATAACCCATTTCTTCCGCTTCCTTTAACAGGAATTCATAACTAGTTAATGTTTCTAATTTGCAATTGGCTTTTTCGAATGCTGCAATTGATTGTTCAAATCCATAAGTGAAAATGGCCATCACTCCAATCACTTCAAAACTTGCTTCTCTCAAGGCTTCTACTGCCTGCAAACTACTACCGCCAGTAGAAATTAAATCTTCGATGACCAATATTTTCGATCCAGCTCGTGCTTCACCTTCAATCAAATTCTGACGTCCATGTCCTTTTGCTTTGGAGCGAACATAAATAAATGGTTTGCCCAACGCATCTGCCAAAATAGCTCCAAGAGGAATGCCTGCCGTAGCCACACCAGCGATTACATCAAAGTCGCCAAAGTCAGCGGCTTTTGAAATAAAACTATTTTTTATAAAATTGCGTTTGTCAGGGTGGGAAAGGGCAATGCGGTTGTCACAATAAATAGGAGACAGCATACCAGAAGCCCAAGTGAAAGGATCTTGAGGGCTAAGTTTTATGGCTTTGATTTCCAGCAATTTACGAGCTATCGCAGAAGCAATTCCCATTAGGACTGTTATTATTTTTATCAGCTTTTGAAAAAACCGGCGCAAATGTACAAAATCTATATAAATGAAACCCCTTTAATTTTAGTTGAAACCTCCAAATTTGAACCTAATTTAGGAAACGGTCAAAATTTGGCGGTCAGATACGCTGGAAAAGTCAAACAATTACTCCAAGTTGTGGATATGCTTGAGAAAACTCAACGCTTTGAATCCGTGACAATTCATGCACCTGACATAAAGAAATTGTGGAAAGATTTTAAATCTCTCTTCAAAAAAATAAAAGCAGCTGGTGGAGTTGTTTTCAATGAAAAAAAGGAAATTTTAGTGATGTTTCGCCGAGGTTTTTGGGATTTGCCGAAAGGCAAAATTGATCCAGGAGAAACTAAAAAACAAGCAGCTGTTAGAGAAGTAGAAGAGGAAACTGGCATTTCAAATATCAAGTTAGGCAAGAAGATTTGTCGAACGCTGCACACCTACCAGTTGAAAGAAAAACGAATTTTGAAATATTCTTATTGGTATAAAATGACTGCTCCAAAAACTAAACTCATTCCTCAAATGGAAGAAGATATTGAAAAATGTGAGTGGATGGAAACAAGGGATTTTATTAAAAATTGTCAGCCTATTTATGGAAACATTTTGGAGGTTCTCAATCAAGTGTAAAATGTATTTCAAATTAGCCAATGGAAATTCTATTTTCGCAAAAAAATTAAGAAATGAGTAAAATAGCAGTTGTTGGTGCTGGAACAATGGGAAATGGAATTGCCCATGTTTTCGCAATGAAAGGGCACGAAGTCCATTTAATTGATATTTCAGAATCAGCTTTGGAAAAGGCAATTTTGACCATCGCCAAGAATTTGGATAGGATGGTGAAAAAAGAAAAAATTTCTGTAAAAGAAAAGAAAGCTACCATCGAAAATATTTTGACCTTTTCTGATATGTCTGCAGGCGTAAAGGGAGTTGACTTGGTTGTGGAAGCAGCAACAGAAAATGTAGATTTGAAATTAAAAATCTTCAAATCTCTTGATGAGGCCGCTCCTAAAAAAGCCATTTTAGCTACGAATACTTCTTCAATCTCAATCACAAAAATTGCAGCAGCCACCAATCGGCCAGATAAAGTTATCGGCATGCATTTTATGAATCCAGTTCCAATTATGAAATTGGTGGAGGTGATTCCGGGGTATGCAACATCGAAATCTGTGACGAAAAAGATAATGCAACTTTCTAAAGATTTAGGAAAGGTGCCAGTGGAGGTCAATGATTATCCAGGTTTTGTGGCTAATCGTATTTTGATGCCGATGATCAATGAGGCTATTTATACGCTTTTTGAAGGAGTGTCAGGAGTAGAAGGAATCGACACCGTAATGAAGCTGGGCATGGCGCATCCAATGGGACCACTTCAATTGGCTGACTTTATTGGTTTGGATACCTGTTTATCAATTCTTAATGTTTTATATGATGGATTTGGCAATCAAAAATATGCACCTTGTCCGCTTTTGGTGAATATGGTGATGGCTGGAAAACTGGGTAGAAAAACAGGAGAAGGGTTTTATAAATATACGCCTGGATCTAAAGACTTAGTCGTAGCTTCTGCTTTTAAATAACTGATAATGAGCGTATTAGAAGGAAAAATCCAAACTTCCGACGGTATTGATTTATATACCAGAGATTGGTTGATTGATAATCCAAAAGCGGTTTTGGTTTTCGTTCATGGTTTTGGAGAGCATATCCAACGATACAATCACGTGGCCGATTTTTTCAATAAAAATGGAATCGCTTGCTACGGATATGATCGGCGCGGACATGGAAAATCGGGAGGAAAAAGAGGGCATACCCCAAGTCATGATGCTCTTTTGGATGAAATGGATTTAATCATTGATAAAGCTCGAAATTCGTATCCCAGCTTGCCTTTAGTTTTGTACGGACATAGTCAAGGCGGGCACTTAGGGCTTTTTCATTTAATCAAAAGAGACAAAGGAATTACCGCCTCAGTTATCACCAGTCCATGGATACAATTGGGGTTTCAACCACCAGTTTGGAAGGTTAGAATTGGTAGGTTTTTAAGTAAGTTTGCACCAGCTTTAGGCATGCCTAATGAATTGAATCACAGTGACTTATCAAGAGATCAGTCAATTGTTTCGACCTATGCATCAGACCCATTAAATGTATATCAAATCACTACTGGATGTGGGGCAATTATGTTGGATGCAGCAGATTGGTTAAATGAATATTCAGGAAATATTTCAGTGCCCGTCATGATTAATCATGGAACGGATGATAAAGTAATTTCGCCCACTGCTACTCAAGCATTTGTGCAAAGAATGACGGGTGATATTACTTTAAAAATGTGGGAAGGGGGTTATCATGAATTACATAATGAAATCAACAGGGATGAAGTGATGGATGAGATCTTGAATTGGTTAAAATCGAAAATTGAATTATAATTTTTAATATTTGTAGAGGGGATTCATGAATCCCCTCTACAAATATCAAATCTAAAACTGATTTTTCCACATCATACTTTCCACAGGTCGGTCAGTTTTCTTATTGTATTTAGCGTTTTTCTTTTTGTTGTAATAATTTTTGATGTCGCCCTCTACCGCAAAGTAGATCAATTGACCAATCGGCATACCGGCATACACTCTGACTTTATGAGTAACTGAAATTTCTAAAGTCCAATAATTGCAAAAACCGACATCTCCCTTTCCAGCTGTGGCATGAATATCAATTCCTAATCTCCCAACGCTTGATTTTCCTTCTAAAAAGGGAACCGAGTTGTGGGTTTCAGTATATTCTTCGGTTACACCTAAATAAAGAGTACCCGGATAGAGCACAAACCCTTCTTTTGGTATTTGAAAATGAGTGACCTCATTATGCTTTTTGGCATCAATTACCATGTCATTATAGGTGGCCAACCATTTTCCCAAATGCACATCATAAGAATTGGTGCCTAGGCACTGTTTGCGAAAAGGCTTAATTACAATTTCCTTTTCTTTGATGGCTTTAAGTATTTTTTTGTCGGAAAGAATCATCTGTTTCTTAATTTGCGGGCGAAGATAAAATATCAAAGGTATTGCCATTAAAATTATATAATAAAATATCTCCTGAAGGAGAGTTAGGGATTTGGAATATTCATGAAAATGAAGCGTTTTTTTTGTCAAAGCTAAATTTGACTAAAGAGGAAACAGACTATTTTCAAAAATTAAAAGGTCGAAGAGGAGTAGAGTGGATAGCAGTTCGATATCTACTTCATTTTATGTCGGGCAGGAAAATTAGGGGAGCAGTTTTAAAAGATGAGTTTGGAAAACCGCATTTAGAAAACTCAAATTGGCACATCTCCATTAGCCATACTCATGGAAGAGCTGCTGTGATTGCCTCACCAAAATTAGTAGGAATTGATATTCAAAAATTTGTTTCAAGAATCGATAGAATTGCTCACAAATTTATGCGACCCATCGAAAATGAATGTTTAGAAGAATCTACTCAATTGGAGCATTTGCACATTTTCTGGGGAGCGAAAGAAGCACTTTATAAGGCCTATGGAAGAAAAGAACTTGAATTTAAGGGGCATATATTAGTTGACCCATTTCCTTATTCAGAAAATGGGTCAACGACTGCTACCATTAAAAAAGGGGATTATGAAAAATCGTTTCAAGTCCATTTTGATAAAATGGAGAACTTCTTTTTGGTTTGGGTGATGGAGGATTAATTATTTCTTTTCATATCAAAAGTGTAAGACATTCCAATTCTTGCAAAAGCACTCAAGTGGTCGTTTAACTCGACAAGGGATTTTTTTGATTTTCGACCTCTTTCTTCAATTCTTTGAAAACGATAATCAAAGGCATTTATTCCAAAACCTCCTTCAATCTTCCAAGCAGCAACTGGTAAATTATACTTAAAGCGGGTTAAAAATTTTAAGATGAAGCCAAAATCTTGTCTTGCAAATCGATAAATAGAAGAGCCATTGACTGGATTGATTATACCTTCTTGCTCAAAAATAGAAAGACCAGGACTCCAGAATATTTTCAATTTTTCAGACTGAAGACTATTGATCTTAAAGTAGTAATCGAATGATATTTCGCTAAAATCCGACTTTGTTCTGCCTACAGATTCATCAACTCTATTTGTTCCAAAAGGAAAGGCAATACCAGATTTTTCAAGTCGAATTACTGAAATTTCAAGGAATTCACCATTTGTAAAATTGACTGAAACAGCGGGTCTAAAAACAGGAATATTCTGAGTTGTAGTGGAAAGAAAATGGTAATTTGAATCTAAATCTGATTGTGTGGAATTAATGGTGTATTCCACTGTTTCTGCGCTACCAAGAAATCCTTTTATGGATAAACTTTGTGCATTTAAAATAGAAAAAGAAAAGAGGAGGAAGAAAAAAATAAGGTTTTTCATTAATGTTAATTTTAGTTTGGAAAATTTGAACTAAAACTTCCCAAACTAAAATTAACAGATAAAAAAATTGAATTTAACCTAGGTTAAAATTGGTGCTACATCAACTTATCCAAAACTTTCATCAAACCTTCTTCCATCTCTGAAAAATCACCATCAGCTTCAAAAAGCTGTTTCATTCGATGCATCAATTCTTGCTTTCGATGATAGGTTGGGAAATAGATTCCTTTGTAATCATTGATGGCGGTGAAGAGCTCTTTAGCAGACATAGATTCATATTCTGCTACCATTTTTTCAAAGATATGATTGCCAACAATTTCTTTGATTTTTGATTTTTCTGGTTCTGAAAAATCCATATCGGCGTTAGCACCATAGATAAGGAGCATTGCCAGAAATTCCTTTGCGTTGTATTTTATTTCTCCCATAGTGAGTTGATTGTCAAGCGATTACACCTTCCTCATAAAGAGGAAAATCAGCCATCCATTTATTGATTTCTTTTCGAGTTTCGACGATTACTTCCTCATCATTGATATTATTGATGACGTTGTCAATAAGGTCAACAGTTCTCAAACAATCTGCCTCTTTGAAACCTCTTGTTGTAATTGCAGCAGTTCCTATTCTAATTCCTGACGTCACAAAAGGAGATTGCGTATCAAAAGGAACCATATTTTTATTTACCGTCAAATCGGCTCTTACTAAAGCATTTTCCACCTCTTTTCCAGTCACATCTTTTGAACGCAAATCAATAAGCATTAAATGATTATCGGTTCCTCCAGAAATGATTTTATAGCCTCGATTTACAAATTCATCAGCCATCACTTTGGCGTTTTTGATGACTTGAGCACCGTAAGTTTTGAAGGAAGGATCCAATGCTTCTCCGAAGGCAACTGCCTTGGCTGCAATTACATGCTCCAAGGGGCCACCTTGCATTCCAGGGAAAACTGCACTATTCATTATTGAAGACATTTTAAGAACAGTTCCTTTCTTAGTAGTACGCCCCCAAGGGTTTTCGAAATTTTTACCCAACATGATGATACCTCCTCTGGGGCCACGTAAAGTTTTGTGAGTAGTAGAGGTAACAATATGACAGTGTTCCATTGGACTATCCAAATGGCCACTAGCAATTAATCCAGCAGGATGAGCAATATCAGCCAATAAAAATGCACCTACGGAATCCGCAATTTCTCTAAACCTTTTATAATCCCATTCTCTTGAATAAGCACTTGCTCCGCAAATGATTAATTTAGGTTGCTCTGCTTTTGCTTTTGCAGCCACCTTATCCATATCAATTAGACCAGTTTCTTTTTCTACACCATAAAACGTTGCTCTATAAACCTTCCCGGAATAATTGACAGGTGAACCATGACTTAAATGACCACCGTGTGCCAAATCAAATCCTAAAGTGGTGTCTCCCGGATTTAATAATGCAAGAAAAACAGCCGCGTTTGCTTGTGCTCCTGAGTGTGGTTGAACATTTGCATACTCAGCTCCGAAAAGTTCTTTCAGTCTATCTATTGCCAATTGCTCTACTTTATCTACAATTTCACATCCGCCATAATACCGTTTGCCTGGATAACCTTCAGCGTATTTATTCGTCAAACAAGAACCCATAGCCTTTATTACATCAGCACTTGTGAAATTTTCAGAAGCTATCAGTTCGATTCCATGTCGTTGGCGTTGAAGTTCTTGATCAATAAGTTGGAATAGTTGTTGGTCTTTTTTCATGATAAATTTTTTAGCAAAAAGATATTCGATTTAAAATTCCTCTCTATTAATTAATTTTAAAATAAAGCTGCAAAGGTACAATAATTCCTTATCTGACACCTTTATATAGTTGGTATATTTGTAAGCTTAAAAATCTCTTAAATTTTCTCTTTCATATTAAGTTGTTTTAATATTTGAACGTAAGTTTACATTAAATTCAAACAGGGCTAAACATGAATTTACAGACAATTAAACTTTGGGTTGGATTATTTGCTGTGCTTTTGCTTACAGTTGAATTGGAGGCGAAAACTGGACGGTATAGATTGGTGTGGCAAAAAGATCCATCTTCTACAATGGGTATCGGTTGGGATCAGCTTTCTGGCAATGGAGGTAAGGTTTATTTTGATGTGGTAGATCATGGCCAATTTCCTACCAAATATGCCTTTTCAAAACCGCCTGATAATGTCATTCAAGCGAAGGGCATGAGCAATCATTTTGTTCATTTAGAAGGTCTAAGACCCAATACAGTTTATTATTTCGTAGTAGGCGATAGCGGTGGTTCAAGTCAGGTTTTATCTTTCAAGACTGCTCCTTCAAATAATACTGAAAGACTTTCCATAATTGCGGGAAGTGATTCAAGAAATCATAGAAAGGCGCGAGTGGATGCGAATAAAATGGTTTCTAAGTTGCGCCCTCATTGTATTATGTTCGGTGGTGATTTTACCGAAAATGATACGGATAAGCAATGGTTGGACTGGTTTGATGATTGGCAAAATACAATTTCATCTGATGGAAGAATGTATCCATTGATTGTAGCAAGAGGAAATCATGAATACTCCAACAAGACCTTGATGCAGTTATTTGATATTAAAAATAAGAATATCAGATATGCCTTCAATCTTGGCGGCGATTTACTAAGAATTTATACTCTGAATTCGATGATGGCAAGTGGGGGAGATCAGCGTCAATGGTTGCAGAGAGATTTAGCTCAAAATCCACATATCACTTGGAAAACTGCTCATTATCATTTGTCAACTCGACCTCATTGTAAAGTGAAAAGTGAGAACAATGATCAATGGGGTAATTGGTCTAAGTTGTTTCATGAGTATGGTGTAAATTTCGTAGTGGAGTCTGATGCGCATACCGTAAAAGCTACGCATCCTATACGACCGTCAACTCAACCCGGAAGCGAGGAAGGATTCATCAGAGACGATGAAACAGGGACAGTTTATGTAGGTGAAGGATGCTGGGGGGCTCCATTGAGAAGAAACAATGACAAAAAAAGTTGGACACAGGCCAGCGGATCATTCAATAGTTTTCATTGGATTTTTGTGGATAAAAATCGAATAGAAATTCGGTTTGTCAAGACTGATGGTGCAGATAACGTTCAAGAGCTTCGAAAAGGTCAAATCTTTAGAATGCCAACTGGGATCAATATTTGGAATCCACCGACTATGGGGGATGTAATTGTTATAGAAAAATATACCGACGTTCCATTGGCCATAAATTTGAAGGTAAATGGCTCCGTGAATCCTCCTACTAAAATGGCAGAAGCAGGTTTTGAAATTCTTGATGTAGATGTCAAATCAAAAAATGCAGATGTAGTAGTTGCTTGGAGAACTGTCAACGAGTCACCACGTACTAAATATGAAGTTTTGCGCTCTGTGAATAAAGGGGATTTTAAAATAATCAAATTAGTAAATGCTAAAGGCGGAAAGGAAAATAAATATAATTACATAGATGTTGGGTTTGCGGCAAATAATCCCAAATCAAAAGTTGTTTATAGAGTTAGGCAACAAGAATCCACTGACCGTTCGCATCCTCCCTCAAAACCAAATCCGAGAAATAATAGTGGAACTACAACTGGAAAGAGAAATTCTTCGGGCTCAGATATTGTAAAAGTTGATCCAACAACCAATCGAGGAATGGTTAAATTCACTTGCGGAGATAAAGGAGAAGTAAAGGCAAGATTATTTAAAGGAAAAGAATTTATACGGGATTGGAAATTGCCGATTAGCAAACCTGGTCCACAACGGCAAGCTATTAACTTTAAAGGTGTCGCGAAAGGAAATTACATGTTAGTTTTGTATTCAAAAAGTAGTGATGTGATTAAAAAAATCAAGGTTAAAAAGTAAACTCGTTTTGCACCATAATCGATTGATAACAAAGGCAACACATAAATTTTGTGTTGCCTTTGTTATTATGGAATACTTTTTTCATCATTGTGATTGTTCAGTAAAAACTGGTTCTAATTAAGTAAAATTCAAAAAACATTATAATGAAAAAGAAAAATAACTGCGAAAAGTTAGAAAAGCAGGTTAAGTCACAAAAGAAATCTGTAAAACAGCTGAAAGGCAAAGCCAAAGCAAAAAATAAGAAAATTAACGATGCGCTTAAAAAATTCAAATCTACGCTCAGAGCGGAGTATAGTGATTTGAAAAAGGCAAAGTCTAAACTGAAGGCAGCAAAAAAAGAATTAAAGAAACTTAAAGCTGAGTGTAAGGATTGCCAACAAAAGCAAGAAAAGTCATCAAGCAAAAAGACTCCGAAAGCAGTAGTTAAAAAAACGAAAAGTAGAAAAAAAGTAACTCCTACCAAAACCAAACCTACTTTGTCAAGTCAAGCAGTTGTAAAAAAGGTTGCCACAGTAGCAAACACCACAGCGCAAAAGAAAACACCAGCAAAAGCGACACGAAGAACGGTTAGAAAAGTTATTAAACCCACTGGTAAAATATCCACGCCTACAAAGACGGTAGTGAGAAAAAATAGCGTTGAACCTACAAGAAGAACAAAACAAAGTGCAAAAAAGACAACCGCTAAAAGAACAGAAGCACAAAAACCAACCAGAGCGAGAACTACAAAGCAAATGAGTCTCAGAACGATTGAAGGAATTGGTCCTAAGATTGAGGAACTATTAATGAAAGGTGGTATAAAAACTTTTTCTGCTCTGGCAAAGGCCTCGCAAACAAAACTCAAATCAATTTTAGCACAAGGTGGGAGTCGTTTTTCATTTCACAACCCTAGCACTTGGCCAGCTCAATCAAAATTAGCTGCAGCTGGAAAATGGGAAGAATTGAAAAAGTGGCAGGATGAATTGAAAGGAGGAAAAAAATAGTTTCTTTCTTTAGTGCTGTGCACAGAATAAAACGTAGGGTTATTATACTACTCCCTAAATGGAAGACTCGATTTTTAAAAGATTAAGCACCATTTGCTCTACAACTCATTTTTGAAAAAATTCTGATATTGAAAAAGTAAAGCCTTGGTTCATCAAATTGAATCAGGGCTTTTTTGAACTTAATGGAATAAATGTTGTTCAACCTCTTATTGCAGATAAAAGATTTAGCATATTTCTTAATCATTTAGTTCTTAATCAAATTGGCTATTTATTCCATAAAGGATATCGAAAAACTTACTGGCATTAAGGCGCACACCTTAAGGGTCTGGGAGCAGCGCTACGGTATTATAAAGCCTGAAAGAACTGAGACCAATATTCGGTTTTATAATGATGATGACCTCAGAAAGGTGATGAACATTGCACTTCTAAATCGAAACGGTATAAAAATTTCTAAGATAGTAAAAATGCAACCTGGAGAAATTCAGGAACATGTGGCTACGTTCACGACAATGAATACGGAGTTAGCTGCTCAATTAGATGCGCTGTCTCTCTCTGTCGTGGAAATGGACGAATATAAATTCAACAAAATTATTCAGGTTCATATTGACCAAAATGGTTTTGCTGATACAATGATCAATGTTTTATTCCCATTAATTGAAAAACTAAATCTACTTTGGCTCACTGGTTCTATCACTCCAGTTCAGGAAGTTTTTATGACGAATTTAGTCAAGCAAAAAATTTTAACAGCTGTTGATAAAGAATCTGCTACCATTCCACGTGTTGGGAAAAAGTTTTTACTATTTTTGCCGCAGGGAGAACGTCAAGAGTTAACCTTGCTCTATCTTCATTTCTTAATTAAATCGCGAGGATTCCAATCCATTTATTTAGGAAATGAACTTTCGGTAGCTGATTTAACAGATGCTAAAAAGTTTTCAGAGCCAGATTATCTATTCTCAATTATCACAGAAACGCATACAGACGGTTCACTTCCACTTTATATTAAGACCATTAGAGAAAACTTTTCGAAATCACATTTCTTGATGACAGGGTATCAACCACTTTCTCAAGGGGTTAATTCGGAAGAAAAATTGACTGTTTTTAAAAGCCTTCAGGAAGCTATTGACTTCCTTGATTTGGTAGGTCCTTCTACAGACGAAGAACCCTTTCCTTCCAAAAGCAGATAAATTCAACTTACAGGGACGGTAACTTGGATAGATCAAATTTCAATTTGATCTAATATTTTTTTTAAAAATATCTTCTCCATGAAGGGGGGGATAGGGAAAATCGGTGTCTATCTTACTGAAGAAAATAAATTCTCCGATTTTGTCAAAACACAGAATTTTATTTTAACACATAAAAAAAATACAGCCATGACTAACGCCGTACTATCAAAAGAAAATTTCTTAGCGCAATTCCCGCTGTTTCAAGGAATTACTAATGAGGAACGAGAAAGATTAGAAAATATGGTTGAACTTCGCATAAAACCGAAGTACAGTTACATTTATCACCCAGGAGACCCATCTAACGAAATTTATTTTTTGGCAAAAGGGACTGTCAAAATTTCTACGCATTCAGAGGATGGAAAAGAAGTTATTAAATCATTGATTCATCCAGAAGCTATGTTTGGCGAACTGGGATTGATTGGTGAGACACAAAGAAAAGATTTTGCTCAGGCACTTAAAGAAGAAGTACATGTTTATGTATTAAAAGTATCTGATTTTAAAAGATTGATGCATGGTAATCTTACCATCTCGGAAAGAATCATGGAGATTTTCGGTTCTCGATTAAGAAGTGCTGAAAAGAAACTTGAATCTTTAATCTTCAAAGATGCCAGAACAAGAATTATTGATTTCATTAAAGACGCAGTCAACAAAAGAGGAAGAAGAATTGGTTATGAAATGTTGCTGAAACATTCATTGACGCACCAAGACATTGCAAATATTACTTGCACTTCTCGTCAAACTGTAACTTTAGTTTTAAATGAACTTAGAAAATCGGATTTGATTTATTTCAACCGAGGAAAAATATTAGTGAGAGATATGGCAAAATTGGCGTAAGTCTTTTCTCTCCAATGAATTTTTAGTGTGTTCTCAAAAATTCGGAAAGGCTGCTCTCGTTTCGAGAGCAGCCTTTCGTTTTTTCAGTCCTGTTGAACCCCAGTTCGACAGAAAAAAAATCTTTAGAATCATATTTTGTAAGCTGGGATTCGACAGGACATTTTTCTTGCAAAACGAAATGATTGATAGGTAATAGAATCTCTCGTTTAACACTTATCTTTCCCTTATGGTGAAAACTCTTGAAATATTAAACCCAAAATGAATACCTGCAGGATCCCATAAATCACGAGTCGTCTCAGTGATAAATGCTTTTTCAACCATATTTCTTGAATTGGTGAAATGTAATTGAAAAACGTGCCCGCCTGTTTCAATATCAAAACCAATTGAAAAGGAATTTGTAAAACCTTCACCCAATTGCCCAGGAGCAACAAAAATATACTCTAAATTTAGGGAAGTCCTTTTGGTCAATTTTTGTCTTGTTCCTAAAGCCAATGCGAAGGTATCATTGTTGTCTTCGGGTGTAGGAACTAAATTTTTATGAACCAAAGTAGGAGCTAATTGCATCGAAAAACTGGAGTTGAATTTTCGTCCAATAATTATTTGAGAAACATAAGTAAATCGATCCCAAAAGGGCACTTTTCTATCAGGGCTATCATTTCTTAAAGTATTAATGGAAGCGGCCGTTACTAAAGAAACAGTAACCGGAAAATACTTCGCACCAGAGCTTTGACGGAAAAGTTTATACTTAAAATGTCCGTCATAGGTTTTTTCGTAGGTGCTTCTTCCTAATCCAATTTGAAAGCGATTGGAAATGCCATAAGTAGCTCCAAATCGAACAGTTGCTCCATCTAATCCAAAAATATCATAGAGTCCTTGATTCAGTGGACTGAATCGGTGATTGATTTTAAAATCAAGCACTCCTTTGGAAGTGTTTTCGACAGAATGCGTATTAATAACTCGGTTGGCCTTAAAGGTAGCAGTGGCATAATCGATGGTAGGTTCTTCCTCTATCAAGGAGAGTAAATCATCATCATCCTGAGCGAAAGAAAAAGTGAAAACAAAAAGAATGGATAGGGTAGTTAGGAGGAAAGTCTTTTTCATTATTGAGGGAATATTTTAAAATAAAATTGCTTGATTACCTCATTGAAGAGGCAATCAAGCAATTCATAAGTTTGGACTAAATTATTTATTCAAAACTTCAAGATTAACTTCAACAGTGATTTTAACCTCTTCAGAAATATTGTCTTTAACAACTTTAGGAATAGCAACTTTATAATCACTCAATTTTACTCTCATTTGAGCTCTTGCTTTAACCTTTCCGCCTGTTACTGTAAAGCTGGCTGGCATTTCTACTCTTTTAGTCTCTCCATGAATGGTAAGCAAACCTACGATTGGAACCATCAAAACTCCATCTTGAGAAACATCAATCGTCGCACCATCAAATTTTCCTTTAAAAGTTGCTTTTGGAAATTTATCAGATTCCATGTAGTTTTCATTGAAATGCTCCTCCATCAGTGCCTTTTCAAAATGGAAGCCTTTTATTAAGGTAGCCATTTGAATTTTTCCTGTTGCCAAATCCATGACAAAGGTAGAGGTGTTGTTCTCTGCTTCAATAGTTTCTAATGGAGCTTGAGAAACGAAAGTAATTTTACCTTCTTTGGTGAAATATTTTTGTGAAAATGCAAAACCGATAACACCAAAAATTAAAAAAGTCGAGATGATAATTTTTTTCATGTTAATGAATTTATTTGGTTTAGAAAGTAAGACTATCTCCATAGGAGAAGATTTGTTTATAGGGAGATATTTTTTATTTAACGTGGACGCATCTAATCAAAACAACATCCATGAGGTAGCCAGAACAATCGCCTCGAAGGGTAACTTCTGAACCGATTTTGAATTGCTCAGCAGTATAATTTTTCTCTTTATTCATTTGGCAAATTACGCCTCCAAAATCATTTTCAGCCTCTAATGTCAATTTCAAAAGACCGCTTTCGTCCGTTGAAATGTCTTGAATCGTTCCAGAGACTTCCACCACTTTACCGTTATAGGTTTGGTTGGCTTTTGCTTCATCCGTTTCATAAGCTGCAAATAAACTTATGGCATCCACAGTTTGATCAGCAGTTGTGGTTTCAAGACTCTTATGCGTTTTATTGTATTGAGTATATCCAAAGAATCCTCCAATTACACCCAAAATAAAAAGACCAAGTAATACTTTTTTCATTATCAATTTATTGAGATTAATTTTCTAATGCGCCTTCTTCGATCCACTTTTCAATTTTTTCAATATCACAATCTGGAATTTTGGGAACATTTGGGGGCATAGCACTAAATCCAGATTCATGTTTTATGGTTCCTAATAAAAAACCATTATCAGCAAAAATTTTGACAAGTGAATAACCATCAAGGCTTATTCCGCCTTCAAAATTTCCATCACCGTGACATCGATAACATTTTGCTTTGAGAATATCGAGGACATCCTCCGAATAAGTAACCTCCGAGGTATCGCATTCCGTATCTAAAAGAAAAAGATCTTGTTCGTTGTCGTAAAAACAACTTGAAAGAAAGAATAGTGAAAGGATAAGTAAGTGAGTAAGAGACTTCATTACAATAATAAAATTTGATTGAACCAAAGTTATAATTTGGGTGGGCTTTTTATGAACGTTTCTAATGCAAAAAGGATACTAAATAAATCTTAAATCGGTTAAAAATTAAGATAGATTACATTTTCATATTATCTTTGAGAAGAATTATACAAAAAACCACTTACCAGAGAGTAAATATCCTACCACCTTTCCCCATTTTGAGTTAGTTTCAGAAAAAAGCGTTTATATCAAGGTTGATTATTTTTTTGTTAAATCAGATACATGCTTTCATATATCTGACTGATTTTAAAAATAGACAACCATTTTTGTGATTTAGTTTTCGAAATTAATTTCTATCATATATTTACATCAATCGAATATGAACAAATTTTTTACCCTTTTGGTGTTAATCGCCATTTCCGTTTCAACGTCATTTGCACAAACATGTACTCCAGATTCCACTTTATTAAATGCGGAATTTCCGGTACAACCACTTCCTTATGATCCAATCGCAAACCCAGAAGGTGGTATCACCGACACCGCTTGTATTGGTCAACCTTTCGAATTCACTTTTTTCGCGGCAGTAGGAGATACTCTTAATTTAGGGTTATCCAGAATCCCTTTAGATTCAATAAGAATGTCTCCAGTAAATGGTATTGGAAATTTGCCTGCTGGTCTTACTTTTAATTGCAATCCAGGCAATTGTGTTTTTGTAAGAAATACACTTGGTTGTATGACGGTTTCAGGTACAGTCACGGATCCAGCTTTGGTTGGAGAGTACAATTTGACCTTGACCGTAGAAGCATTTTTGAACAGTGCTCCAATTCCGAATACGATAACTTTACCAATCCCAACCGTAACGCCAGGTAACTATACTTTGGTGGTACGAGAGGCAGATTTTACCAATTGTGATGTGGTAAGCAGTCAAGACATTTTAGAGGATTTAGTTCAACTAAAAAATAAGCCAAATCCATTCTCAATTGAAACGATTATTGAGATGACTTCCGCTATCTCAGGTGACGTAAACTTTGAAGTTTTTGATTTAGTGGGAAAGAGAGTTCACCTTGAAAAAGTATTTTTAGAGGAAGGAAAAAATCAAATTTCTTTCAATGGTTCCAATCTTGAAAACGGAATCTATTTTTACAAAATCAGCAACCATTTAGGAGCAGTTAGTTCTAAAATGGTTTTGAGCAGATAAACACTTCTACCTGCAATTGAAAAAGCCTTTTCAGTTGCAGGTTTTCTTATTCTCCACCAAGTTTGTAATACACTGATTATCAGTGTGATAAAACGAATATTATGAAACATTCATTAATATTACTGGCTTGTATTATTTCTTTATTTAGTATTCAAATTAATGCACAAACAGGCTGTCCTGGATGTCAGATCCAGTTAGACACTATGCCAGAAGATACTTTGTTTTTGGGTTCACCTGCTGCTGGGGAAGTAAATGCATTTTACGATGAAGATTTGAGTTTTAGGTTGCCAAAAACAACGACTCCTGTTTATGCCATTGATTCTACCACCATTCCTAATATTTCAATTTCAAGTTTTAAAATATTGGGTCTTTCCAATTTGCCTCCTGGGTTAAGTTACGAAGTCAATCAAACTGATTTCAACCCAGCTGACCAAACAGATGGCTGTGCAAAAATTTGCGGAACACCGCTCGCGTCGGGTCAATTTTTCGTAACGGTTGATTTGGAAGCCACCGTTTTTGGATTAACGCAACCCGCCTCTTTTGATTTTGAATTAATAATCAATCCTGAAAGAGATACTTCGAGATTATTCCAAATATTGGACGTTATGGGATGCGATGAATTGACCACTACTTTTATCAATAATTTTCCAAGCAATGGAAATCCAGGCATCACTTATTTATGGAGTTTTGGTAATGGAGAAACTTCAGTAGAAGAAAATCCAGGGCCAGTTAGCTTTCCTTGGGTAGGTGAATTTAGAGCGAATCTAATCATAACGATAGATACTTTTCCTGCTCAATTGAGCCAAATCTCTGTCATATCTGCCGAATGTAAAGACACCCGCATTCCACCTATTTTGACTGGAAATCCAGACCTATATTTTATCATTGAAGAATTGAACGGGACAGAAGTTTTCAAATCGACAAATCTCGAAAACACGGATTTTCCTGCAAATTTCAATGTCAATTTAGAATTGGAGGTGAGAGATTATCGATTGAAAGTTTTTGATGATGATGATATATTGGCAGGCGATGATGATTTGTGTGGAGAGGTTATTTTCAACCCTCGGCAAACCGTGAATTTAATTGATTCGGTGAACAACATGGAGGTTATGATGACTTTCTTTAAACCGATTAATAGAATTTTTGATACGGATACCATTAATATTTATGCCTCGCCTCCTTCGCCTGATATTACGCCTGACAATTCTCAGGTGAAATGCGAAGGGGAGACCACACTTTCTTCTTCCATTGGGCAAAACCTTCAATGGTTTCATGATGGAAATGAAATTTCTACAGATTCAGCGGTGGGCGTAAATCAAGCAGGCAATTATTGGGCAGTTTTTACCGACCCAGTTTCTTCTTGTTTTTCGGTTTCGGATACTGCTGTTTTGGCGGGCGTGAGTTTTCCTTCTCAGCCTATTTTAAGTACTGATTTTGATAATTTGGTATGTAACGGAGATATAGAATTGACCTCATCTATATCTGATAATATCGTATGGTTTTTTGAAGGAGATTCGATTGCTAACAGTGCAGAAGTTGCAATTAATCAGGCAGGCGCTTACGTGGTTCATCATACCGAACCATTTACACTATGCACCACCTTTTCGGATACTTTGAGGATAGGGGAGATAGTCTATCCTACAACGCCTCAAATCTCTCCTGATAATATTCAGGTGACTTGTGTAGATGACTTGGAGCTTACTTCCTCAGAAATGGACAATATCGTTTGGTTTATGGATGGCAGCTCATTGGGTAGTAATCCATCCATTATAGCCAATGAAACAGGTAATTATTGGATTGAAAACACCGATCCGATTACAGGCTGTTCCTCTGTTTCTGATACGGTTTTTGTGCCAGAAGTGGTCTATCCTTCAATCCCTGAATTTGGAAATGATCTCAACCAATTAAGTCTATTCCCAGATGTGGTTTTACCAGCCAATTTTACCACACAATGGTTTCTGAATGGTGATGAATTGGTAGGTGAAACTGGTACCGAATATTGTATGAGGGAGTCAGGACTTTACACCTTGGTTTTAACCGATTTGGATACAGGTTGTGAATCAATATTTGAAATGGATTTGACTTTTGATGAAAATGCAGATTGTACTTCTTCAACCTCAAAAGTCATTGATTTACAGACAATTGCGAAAATTTTCCCTAACCCTAATAATGGCTTTTTTACAATTGAAATGGAAACGGATTCCCCCAATGAATGGAAAGCAGAGCTATTTTCAATGAATGGAAAATTGGTTTATAAAAACCAATTTCAAGGCATTAGAGGGTTGATTTCTACAGCACATTTGTACGCTGGAATTTATGTGCTAACAGTTACCACAACGGACGGAGTATTTACTTCTAAAGTAGTGAAAAAGTAACGTTGAAACCGGATGTTAAATTCGGGTAAAAGTGGCACGGCTCGCAGCAATGTGGCCGTGCTTTTTTTGTGGAGAAAGGACTATTTAACCTAAGTTGCGATCAATTAGCTGAACGGTGGCACGGATAATTTTTTTCAAAGAATA
>CALDSS010000177.1 GCA_937924495.1 uncultured Saprospiraceae bacterium | reverse complement strand
ATTGTTTGATTGTTATTTTCACCTTTTAGTGCAGGACAGAAGATAGGTTTACTAAACTTCGCCCTAAAAATTAAAGGCTTGATTTTAAAAGATTGATATCGGGAGTTACTTAAAAATCAAGTTTAGTAAACCTCCGATTCTACTTTTGTCCTATACATAGATTTTTACCTTTTCAGGAAAATAACAATCAAACAATCAGCGACAACGCCGCGAAACAATTTAACAGTCAAAATTACTTCTTCACAAACTCCTCTACCCAAAATTGCTCACTGTTTTTCACTTTCGCGAAATACATTCCAGCAGGCAAGGTAGCTATATCTATGGTTTCTAAATGCTCTTTATTGAAAATGGTTGTTTTTTGAGTTTTTATCAACTTACCGTGGATATCCACAATTTCAATCTGAAACTCATCACCATCAAAACCTTTCAAATCTAAATTGATGGACTCAGAAGCTGGGTTGGGGTAGAGGCTGAAAAATTCAATTTCTCCTTGCTCCAGTGTGTTTACAAACGAGGGAATAGCAAAGTCAATTTGTGCTGAACGCCCAAATTCTGGTTCAAAAGTATGGGCAGCTAAAGCAATTCCATTTGGATAAACTTGCATCAATCGTGCTGATCCACGTCCTCGATGATCTGCGGGATCCGGTTGTGCTTCCCAAAACCAATAATAAAGTCCATCATCGGCAGCGTCATTGATTTCAAAAGTATAACAGCCACGTGGCAACTGCAATTGGTCTGTGTAAGTGGTATTTGAGGCAAGGTTATTTCTTTCCAAAATAACATTGCCTTCTGTGTCTTTTACAGTATAGGAAGTTTCATTTCCTCTGTTGTTAGTTCGGACTTGTACTTGAATCGGACGTTCAAAAACTTTTGGACGATTAAAGGTGGTAGAAATGCGATCATTATTTTCATATTCATCCAATCCACCATTGACATTGCTGAGACGGGCTTCAAAAGTACCCGTACCTTCCAAGCCATTCCAATAACCCAAAAATTGAATAGGCAACACAACATCTTCAATTTGTGAAAATTCAAGATTTCCAGTCCAGTTGAATTTCTTTTTCTCTCCATCTACTTCTCCATATTCTATAGTTGCACTCGTCAATGGTTTCTGACCATTATTTTTGATACGAACCATCGGGCCATTACAAGCAGGATTGAGGCGCTCAAATTCCAATTGAGCAGTTGGGCGAATAATTTCCTCCAACGCTGCATCGACTTCAAAAGCATCTTTGCCATAAGTGACCAATTGGGCAGAAACTAAGTAGTTTGCCTCTACCATAGTCAGGCCATTGATTCCATAATCAATTTGAATAGGTTCTCCTTGCTTCACTAATTTAGTAATGTCAAATTCATGAATATCTGTTGGAGCTCCAGGACACCAGCCTGCTCTATCAAATGGCCATGTACCTCCTTGCGGATAAATTGGAATATCAGAACACTCTTTCCAAACATCAAAATTGAATTTTTCGCCGCCAGCCGTAACGAAGTGATTTCGAGATTGAAACTCCCCGTTTTGACCATGACCAGTGACTGCTATTCTCAATTTATATTGTAAATCTTCATTGTCAGCGGCTACCATTCTTGGTTCAAACCAAGTATCATTTAAAATAGCATCAATTGTTCCTCTACGGAAAGGCCAGATGTTTTGTACATCTTTTACCTCACGTGCTGGAGTGCCTTTTATGAAAAGGAATTTGATGTCCATTTCTTCTTGATTCTGACCGCCCATTTCCATGGACATTCTTTTTTTACCTCTTAAAATAGGAGCATAATCTGTGACATCAATTTTGAAAGTCTTTCCTTCTTGCCCGAGGTCAAGGCCATTCCCGTAAGGCGTTACTAATGAAAGGATTTCATACTTGGCAGGTATTTTTTGATAATAATCAAATTCGCCAAGCGTTACACTTTCATCAGGTTGGATATCGTTGAAACCAACTAAATTTCCAGCTTCATCATAAACTAAGGAAGCATCAACATCCCAAACAAACTGAGTATCAATCACAGTCAAATCTGTACCTGTTACAGTATAAGAAACAACTCTATTCTGTGGGTTTTCAATCGAGTCTAAAACTATAACTACTTGATCTTCAACTTGGTATTCCCCTTGAACGAAAGTTGCAGTCGGTCGAATGTTGGCGGTCGTAAACTCTTTAAAAAGGTCTTTTCCTCTTACTGAACGCCAAGATGGAGCTCCGACGATATTGGCAACACTTCCATTTGGAGAAATATCAACGGTCGTTTGCCCTGCACCTTCATCAAAATTGTAAAATGCAAGAAGATTGCTGGCAAAAGGTAAGGAAGCATCATATTGCTGGTGCATCCATATTTTGATAGCGTCAGCATCTAATTCTTTATTGAAAATTTGAAATGCGTCCAATTGACCCTGATAGCTAGTCGTTTGTTCTACGTTAGAACCGATAGTAAATCTTTCAATATTTATCGTATTTGTTCTTGCTGTTCCTTGGTGCCATAACTCTCCGTTTCTATAAATTCTCATCACACCAGTAGTCGCATTTTTAGTAAATGCCCAATGTGCCCAATCACCTGCATACTCTGCTGCGTTGGCTGCTTTACTAATGCGATCCCAACCATTTCCATTATTGCCACAATCCCAAAAGATCTGGCTATTTCCCCATGGAAGGTGAGCATTTGCGTGTCGGACTCCTTCAAGATCTTCTCCTTCAAAAGCAAAAGTAGCTGTGGGTAGGGTGAGTGGATTCCCTTTTGCCCAAAGTGCAATCGTGATTTCGTTGGAAATATCTGTTAAGGAGAGATCTGGTGTGGTAACACTCCCTGTGCCTGCAAAGTCCAGCGTATGATCTTCATTTCCAATATAGATCAGACTTGATTCAAAAGCAGTTTGATGGGCAAAAATGGCCGGTGGAGTTCCTACAGGAGGATTGGTGTAGCTAAACTCTACCACTAAATTGCTAATGCCATCCCACTCAAAATTTTCATAAAATTTAAAAAAATGAACTCCTGTATTTTGAAAAGCGGTATTGCTAAAATAGACTTCCGTAAATCCATCCAAATTAGGTGCAGCCGTATTTGCACTCCTCTCATCTACCGATTTTATTCTTATTCTAAGAAAATTTATGTCATTACCAGCGTCGGTTAAGTTTAGTTTTAAACCACTGATATCACCAGCCTGAAGGCCTGCTGCTTGTAGTTCGGAAGCCAAGTAATAAAATTGCCCTTTCCCTACCTTGGTTTCTGGTGCAAAAGGAAGTGACAATTCCTCCGTACCAACCGTTCCTTCTGTTTCAGAAATGGTATTCGTATAATCTGTCAGATGCTGTTCGTACTGCGTGTAGGTATAAACGGGTTGTTCGCTGTAGCGAAAAGTATTACCAACTGTATTGTCAAAATTGGAAATAATGTGTGTCAAATGAATTAATCGGGTAGAATCTATGCGCGAACTGTCCGTGATGAAAGTATTGCAACTATAGTCCCATTCTCGGCATCCGACATTTCCATTTCCGACCGCCGCATCATGGCATCGCATGTTGTACATCATCAAGACTTTTTCCCAATCGCCAGGCGGATTGTCAGGAAATTCAAAAACACCAGCTCGGAAGTCATCAGCCCAAGTCAGGGTTTGCACGACGGTGGTGTCCTGTGCATTTGAAAAATAAAAAATCGAAAGAAATAGAAAACTTAGTATCGCTTTTTTCATGTAGAGTGTTTTTTATAGACCCCGAAAATACTTCTTTGCGATTAATTAAAAAAATAAGGAGCAGTTCGCCAGCGAACCACTCCTTTGACTATGAGGAAAATTTGAGTAGGCTATATGCCTTTCCTAAACTGTTTTCATTTGGTATAGGATAAAAAACAAAAAGCACTTAGGTAAATTTACCTACTTTATTGAAGTTGTTTAAGAATTCATGATTTCGCGAAAGTGAGAAAATTTTATTCTGAATAAGGCGAAAACCACAGTCGATGCCTTAGCATCGACGAGGATTTTTAACGTAATTCAGGATGAAATTTGCCGCTTGTAGCCAATCAA
>CALDSS010000176.1 GCA_937924495.1 uncultured Saprospiraceae bacterium | reverse complement strand
AATTCTGTTTGGGAGCAATTGGATGCAAAAGGTCGTTACGAAAACTCCGTAGCCGCAATGACTAATTTAGTAATTGCACGTGCTACGCTTCAACCTACCATCATTGAGTTAGAAAATGCTCATACGTTAGATGAAAACTCCGTCGGTTTGATTAAGACCTTGATCAAACGGATGCATAAATTACCACTTGCTTTGATTTTCGCATCGAGGCTAAATGATGATGGTTCAAAACCTGATTTTTTTAAAGAGGGCATTACTGGAATTATAGAAGATAAAGAATACCAATTTGAACCATTCAAAATAGCGGGTACGCAGCAACTTGCAGAAGTGCTTTTGGATGGAAAGGTATCTGATAGTTTAGGAAAATTACTTTTCCGAATCACCAATGGCAATCCTTTTTATATCGAGCAGTTCGTTCAATATTTTTCAGAAACTAAAATCCTTTCTAAAATAAATGAAGTGTGGACGGTTGAAGATAGCAAAGTGCGCGTTTCGGATTCTATTCAATCTATTTTGACGGCACGTATCGACCGATTATCAAATTTGGTGAAAGAGACAGTGAAAACCGCAGCGGTAATTGGACAAGAGTTTGAGATCAATGTCCTTTCTACTGTAATGTCCAATGATGAAGGCGTAGATGTTTTTGATGAAGAAGCTGTTTTTCAACAGATAAAAACAGCGGAGCAAGTGCAGATTTGGAAAGCAATGAATGAGTTGAAATATATTTTCAAACACTCCATGCTCAGAGAGGCGGTTTATGATATGCAATTAAATTCTCGATTACGACAATTGCACTCACAAATCGGCGATGCCATCGAAAAACATCATGCTCATGAAATAGAGGACTATTGGGGAGATTTGGCATTTCACTATCAACAAGGCAAGGTGATAGATAAGGCCAAAACTTATCTTAACAAAGCGGCAGAGCAAGCGCGTGGCAATTTTCAAAACAACCGTGCGCTCGAACTCTACGATCAACTTATTTCCCATTATAAAAAAGAAAAAGAAGTTGCCTCAGAGATCAAATGCTTGTTTAAAAAAGCAGGTATTTTTGAATTGATAGGACAATGGCCTGAGTGTGAAAAAGCATTGAAATGGTCACTTCGAAAAGCGAGAGGTATCGAAGACAAAGCATTGATCGCTCGCTCAAAAAATGAGTTGGGACGACTCTATATGCTGCAAGGTGATTATTCAAAAGCTGCTCCCCTATTAGAACAAGCCTTATCCGATTTCAAAAAAATAAAGGACTTACATGGCGTTGCAAAAGCGGAAGGCAACCTCGGTAATTTATATTTCCGAAAAGGGGAATATGAAGAGGCAAAGCCTTACCTAAAACGCAGTATTGCTAGAAGTCAGGAGCTTGGTATTTCTTTAGATGCTCAAAATGTTTCTTCGCTTGGCCTTGCGCACATGAACCAGGGGAATTTTGACGAAGGTATTATCGAGATTCAACGTGCATTGGTTGTTGCAATACGGCAAAATGATAAAAGAAGCATGGCTACGCTCTATACTTTTGAGGG
The DNA here is from genome assembly GCA_937924495.1 of uncultured Saprospiraceae bacterium. Taxonomy (GTDB): domain Bacteria; phylum Bacteroidota; class Bacteroidia; order Chitinophagales; family Saprospiraceae; genus JAGQWW01. The sequence goes on along the minus strand of CALDSS010000176.1, from coordinate 12,804 downwards.
CATCTTGCAGATGGAAAAAGATGATCAGGATGCAGCACTCAAAAGTTTGAAAGAGGGGCTGAGCTTAAGTGAGACCTTGGGCAATAAGTTATTGATTTGCATCACGACTGGCTCAATTGGTAGAATTTATCTCGAACGAGGTGATTTCGACGCAGCCATGAAGAATTTTGAATTAGATTTAGCTATTGCTTTAGAACTTGGAGATAAACAGGGCATCGCTATTGCCCATGGATTGGTGGGCGAGTTACAATTGATTCAAGGTAAATTTACACGCGCAAAGAAAAGCCTTAAAAAGTCCTTGAAATTAAGTCAGGAAATTGGTTATCAAAAAGGTATCGCGAAAGCAGAGAACAACCTCGGCGATATTTTTTATTTACAAAATAAATTCAAAAAAGCTCAAAAGAAATATCAATCTGCTGTTAAAATTAGTAGAGCCATTGATAATAAAATTGTTTTGGGCGAAAGCCTTCTGGAACTTTCACAATCCTACCTTGGATCGGGTGATTTTGAAAAAGCACATGAGTGTTTTTCTGAATCAATTATGATTGGTCAAGCATTGGGCAATCAAGATTTCATCTTTGCTTCAAAAGTATTGGGAGCCAGGTTGGAATCCTTACAAGGAAATATTGAAAGCGCTATTGGAGTGTTAGAAGGACTGTTAGAAATTGATTTGACACTCGAACAAGAGGCAGAAATTTATTTCCGTCTTTTCGAAATTGATAAATCAAATGCTGAATACAAAAAACAAGCAAAACGCATCTACACACAACTAATTGAGAAAACAGCTCGGTACCTTTATCAGCACCGACTGGAGCAACTGAAATGAGAAAAATCACCATAGCTATTGATGGATTTTCCTCTTGTGGGAAAAGTACTTTAGCCAAAGCATTGGCTAAACAGCTGGGCTATATTTATGGCGACTCTGGTGCCATGTATCGAGCAGCTACTCTTTATTTTTTGGATAATGATTTGGACTGGAATAAAGAATTGGATGTAAAATTGGCTTTGAAAAACATTCAAATTCATTTTGAAAATATAGAAGGCAAAAACACCACTTTCCTTAATGGAAAAAATGTAGAGGATGACATACGCACCATGCGTGTTTCGGATAGTGTGAGCCCTGTAGCTACTATTTCAACCGTAAGGAAAAGAATGGTCAGTCTGCAACAAGAAATGGGTAAAAATGGAGGCATCGTTATGGATGGTCGAGATATTGGAACCGTTGTTTTCCCAAATGCAGAATTAAAACTTTTCATCACCGCTTCTGCTGATGTGCGCACCCAACGCCGCTACGAAGAACTCCTTGCCAAAGGTTGGAATGTGGATTATGAAGAAATAAAAATGAATTTACTCAATCGCGACCACATCGATTCTACTCGCGAAGATAGTCCGCTCAAGAAAGCAGAGGATGCGGTCGAGTTGGATAATTCGGATTTGGATGAGGAGGAGCAGTTGGGGGTGGCGTTGGGGTTGGTGGATGCTCTTCAGAAAAATTAATTTAATCATATGAAGGCTCTACATAGTATAAATTTTTATAAGTCTCAAATTGATTGTAGTACAAATATTTTATTTCTGTTTTTGGCACTACATATATTTGATTATTTGGTTTATTAAAAGGTAGCTCGTAAAGTAATTTTGAATATAAATTCGCCAAGAATGATGAGTTAAAAGATCTTATTATAATGTAAACTCCTTTTGTATGAGGATTAGTCCTGAAACCTAATTGATAACCTGAAGGGTGAATAAGTGGAGGGACTCGTTTTGAGGTTCCAACTTTTCGTTCTTTAGGAAAATCATTCTTCTGAACTTGATTGAAATTGGGATATGATGGAGGAAAAACTACCTCTGATGATCTAAAGGGTTTCATTGCTTCTAATGTTTTATTTTTTTCATCGAGCCTATAGTATTTTAAGCTCTCAAAAAGGATTGTGAAAGCAGAATCATAATTAGATTCTATCACTACAAAATATTCTTTTCCATCATCAGTAAAATTGGGTTGATCTTCTAATTCGACTCGTGAAAGTTGGTTCTTACTACAACCGACAAAACTGAGTATTAAAAAAGAATGGAGAATAAGGCTACAAAGAGTATACAATACCCAATGAAAACCGAATTCCTTTAGAAAATATCCAGTCTTTTTCATCATGATAACTTATTTCTTGTTGAATATTATTATTTACATCTGTGGATGAAATTCTTCTCTCTGTAATCCCTGATAATCGTGTTAGATATATTGGGATAGAAAAGTCTCCACTCAAACCGAATCTTTTAATAAAGATGAAATTAAAATTATAGCCAAAATCCAATCCAAAACTCCAAATATCAGGTCTCTTATAATCTAACTTAGAAGTCGCTATTAATTGATCATTAGAATCATAAAAATCATTCGTTATAGAGGAATTAAGAAATTTTCTATGAGACAATAAAGACTCAACCATAACTCTGGAATAAGTATTTTTCGTTTTTCGTAACTGTTGTGATACCCCTATCATAAAAGTTTTCTTCTTGTTAAAAGATACCCTATTATAATTACGATAACTCTCAAGTGAGCTGGTTCTAATCTTAGAATTAGATGAATATGAGTTAAGCCCATAACGGGTTACAAACCTCAGGCCCTTAATTCGATAATGAATTGAAAAGTCTACATCGTAAGAGGAAACCTTCGCATTTTCAGTTGGAGTAACAAGCAAATCCTCGTCCTCAAAAAATGCCTCTTCTATTGCTCCTGAAAAATGCATATTATTAAGTCGAATCTGAAAACCCTCAATTTGAGAACATAACAATGTGTAAAAAAAGAATTGGCAAAGAATAGCAATAAAAAACTTCATTAACTATGTTTTATTACAAATCCTTCCATAGCGCATAAAATGCTAATGGAAGGATTCGGTTTTAAATTAGTTTACCTTTAAAACTTTTTTCCCTATTACCCCTTTGTTGGTATGAATATGAACTATATAAAAGGAAGGAGGGATAGCTGTCCCTATATCCCAATTCACCTCTCTACTTGGCTCTATTTTTTTAGTGGATAATACTTTACCTGTATAATCTACTAAATCAATCTTCTCAATTTTTATTGAATTATTAAGTGACTCAACTAATAACCGATCAACAAATGGAGAAGGATTAATTTTGACTTCATTATCTAAAAATGTTGAATAAGTACTACTGCACACAACATCAACTATCAAGTAAAAGTGGGTTTTAGCAGATTTGGAAAAAGGGAAATTTTTCAGTTATCACGTTTCAGCATATATTGTTCTCCATTTTCAAATCTAAAACAAATTTAATGTTTTTTTTTTTTGAAACAAAAAATTTTCATGTTAAAATTTTATTCCGAATGATACCCCGCATCATCAATAAGAAAATTTTGCTGCATCTTTCCCAACTCTGTATCAATCCAAGTTTTAGTTTTTTCTTCTAAAGATTCAGCGTCATCGCTTTTTAAGGCTTCGCCATAATACACTTTTACGTTGGTTCTTTTTTTACCAAACATATTCATGGTGTGTGGTAAAAAAAGCATATTTCTAACCCAATAATCTGAAGTGTATTCGTACTCAATTGCAACAGGAACAATTGGAATTCCATTCTCTGCTGCTAACCGGAAGCCGCCTCTTTTTAGTTCTTTTGTGGTAATGCCTTCGTTGGTTGTTCCTTCTGGATAGATGAGGATAGATCTTCCTAATTTCCAATTCTCCAACATGGTAATCAAAGTCTGTTTTCTACTCGATTTTTGGTCGCGCTTCACGTAGATAGCACCACAAAGTTTGCAACCTAAACCAATGATCGGCCATTTTTCTACTTCTGCTTTTGCAACGACATACATAGGCGCATGGAAAGATAAAACCGGATCGAGATGAGAACGATGGTTAGCCATAAATAAAACTGGCTCGGTAGGAATTGGACCTTCTGAAGAGACATGAACGCCCAAAATTTTGAGAATAGTACGCGCATACCACATTCTATGGCGAATAGATCGTACCATGTCTTCACCTCTTATGTAATGATTTAGGATAAGCCAAATCACCATAAAAACTAAGGAAAGACCTACTATTAATAACCGAAAAAATACACGAATAGCACCCACATATAAGGTTTAGAAAAAAACCTAAATGTAGTTAGGAGTAAATCAAAAATAGCAATCTAAATGAAAATAAAATCAATTTAGCAGATTAACCACAACACATTGAGTGGTAGTTTTTGATTTTAATTATCCTTCTTATTTTGATTGACTAAGGGTTGGAACTAAAAATCGAATCAATGATTGTTGGCTCTACCACAAACGATACCATGCAACAAATCGCAAAAACGATGAAGGCAAGTATTAAGTCCATGGGAATTGAATTTGTTATCTTCTCTCTTTGAATTGGCATAAATGCTTGATTTTCGTTGGTTTACACAGGGCTTATGTGAATTTGGGACTGCAAAGATAATACTTCGACAGACATATAAGATTAATCCTAAATTAATCTTAAAATATTTTTCAACTCTTTAGACAAAATACCTGTTAAAGGGTAACACATATCTAAAGAAAATTTAAATTAATATGAGTCCAAGAAATTTTTTGATTATTGGCGGAAGCCACGGGATTGGTAATTCGATTGTCAGAAACCTTGCCAAACAGGGTCATCAGCTATATGTAATTTCAAGAACTGATGGAGAATTAACTGAAACTGCCAACGTCACGCACTTAAAAGGTGATATTTTGATTGAGGGATTTGATACATCAGGGCTTCCAGAAAAAATTCATGGACTTGTCTATTCCATAGGAAGTATCAATTTGAAGCCATTCCGTACCCTAAAAGAAGAAGATTTTTTAAATGATTTTAATATTAATGTCATTGGAGCCGTTCGCATGCTCAAGTCTGTTTTAAAACAATTAAAGAAAGCAGAAGGAGCAAGCGTTGTTTTATTTAGTACTGTTGCCGTTCAGCAAGGGATGCCCTTTCATGCATCTGTTGCGGCAGCGAAAGGTGCTGTAGAAGGACTTACTCGCTCGTTAGCAGCAGAATGGGCACCAAAAATCAGAGTTAATTGTATTGCTCCTTCCCTCACAGATACTCCACTCGCCAACCGATTACTATCAACCCCTGAAAAAAAGGAAGCTGCTGGAAATAGGCATCCTCTGAAAAGAGTGGGTACTGCTGATGAATTGGGAGAAATTGCAGCTTTCTTACTTTCTGAGAAAAGTAGTTGGATAACCGGACAGATCATAGGTGTGGATGGTGGTCTTTCAAGTTTGAAAGTATAAAAAACTCAGCCAAAGGCCCTTCACTGTCCAAAGGACTGTCCTTATCCAATTTGTATTGATTAATTTATTGGTAATAGAAAAATCAAATCCATCCGCCAGTTTGGTGTGATATGGGATTTGGAGGAGTAAAGTGCTACCCCAAATGCCCAAAACCATAATTAGCGGTAGTAGATAATTCCAATCAAAACCTGTCTTCCAAACTAAAAATACAGCAAGGAAGAGTTCTATTGCCATCACAGGCGCTACTATCCAAGTAATGCTTCTGGTATGAAAATGATGGAAGGTTTGAAACTCATTTTCGCCAATTTGAAGGAAAGTTGGATAATGCACAATTTGTATTACCCAAATCAATCCAACCAAAAACCAACTCAGGGACAGATTTGCTATTTCGAGCATTTTATTAGTTTTGACAATCGTCCTGTCGAACCCCAGTTCGACAGTTTTTTATAATTTATCCTTCTTCTGTCGAACTGGGGTTCGACAAGACATTAGAAGATGAAAAATCAAAGAATGTTCAGAGCAGCAATCATTATTTTGGTATCTATCACTTTTACAGTCACCTCCTCCAGTCAAAATAAAGACCTTCAAAAAATAGAAAAAATCCTACAACAACAGGCCGTTGATTGGAACAATGGAGATATTGATGCTTTTATGAAAGCTTACTGGAAATCTGAGAAATTGCAATTTGGAGGAGCCAGTGGATTGACTTTTGGTTGGCAACAAACTTCAGACAATTACAAAAAAGGCTATCCCAACAAAGAAGCCATGGGCAAACTCACTTTTACCCTTAAAGTAAAAGAAAAGCTTTCAAGAAAAACCGCAATGATTGTAGGTAAATGGGAACTGGAAAGGGAAAAAGATAATCCAAACGGCCACTTTATGCTACTCTGGAAGAAAATTAAAGGAAAGTGGTTGATTGTAGCCGATCACACCAGTTCGAAGTGTCAGTAAAGCGCAAGTTCAAGTATCAAGCGCAAGTTCAAATTAATATTGTTCTTGAACTTGATACTTGTGCTTGATCTTAACAATATTGGTCGAAAGCCATTTTCAAATTGGCAGCAATAATCTGAGCTGAACGCCCCTCTATATGATGGCGCTCAAGAAAATGAACCAATTTTCCATCTTTAAAAAGCGCTATAGAAGGAGATGAAGGAGGATAAGGCAGTAAATACTCTCTCGCCTTTTCCACTGCCTCAAAATCTACTCCCGCAAAGACGGTTGCGGTATGATCAGGCTTCTTTTCATTGTCTAAAGAAAACTTAGCACCAGGACGTGCATTTGCCGCTGCGCAGCCACAAACTGAATTTACAACCAACAACGTTGTACCTTTTTGAGCCATTGCTACGTCCACATCAGTAGCAGACCTTAATCCCTTAAAACCATGATCCGTTAGGTCTTTTGCCATTGGTGCGGTTAAGTGTTCAGGATACATATTTTATTTTTTTTATTATAAAAGTTTTGTAATATCTAAAATAATCATATATTTACGGCAATTATACTATAATCTCACCCTAAACATACTTACACAATAGAACTTATACTCCCCCAATTAGTTCTCTGTCAATCGGAGAAATCTGCACAAATATACTTGAACAAAGTAAAAAATCTAAACAGAAGGAACTACCAACTTCCCTTTATGAGCAAACATTCAACAACGCTCAGCTCTGTATTCCCATGAAATAAATTAAATCAAAATGTTTTAATTTTAATGCAAAAAGGAATATTTTAACACATTATGAAACATTTTTGAAACAATTATTTTAAAATTATTTGTTTTAATTCAAATAATTAATAATTTTGTTGAAACAAAAATTTTCAAATTATGAAGCTGGAAGTATTCATAAGTAAGAAAGGGACCAAAGTAGTAAAAGCCACAAGCTTACACGCGGCTTTACAACTTCCTAATGAACAGTACGGTAAAAACGTACGCAAATGGTTAAAAGAAGTGTACGAATTTGAAGATGGCATCAGGCGTCCATCTCCCTTGCGTGACTTTGCCAAAAAGCCATCTAGCAATCCTGTGGTGGATGAATACTACCTGACGGTGAGATTGGCAAAGCATATTGCACTTAATTCTAATAGCAAAGTCAAACAAAAGTTTGCAAATCAACTGCGTCAATCGCAGAATGAGAAAATAGAAGCTGAAAAAGCAATCACCACCAATGAAGTGGCTGAAGTGATTGATATTGCAAGAAAAATGAGTTCTATTGCCTATCAAGCGCACACAGAACGCTTGCACATGGATTTTTACAAATCTAAAAACGGAACGCCTGTCAATTGGTGGCAATACCGAGAGCGGCTCATGGGGTATTCTGAAGACTTCTGGAAAGAAGGCGCCCTTTCTACCAAAGAACTGGCAAAGGGTCTTTCTCAGAGAGAGCTTTTGATTAATGTAGATAAATATGAAACGATACGTGCTGGTGTAGTCGATTACTATATGGCCATGGGTAAGGACGAGCAAGAAGCTCGAAGATTGGGCGATTTAGCAAAAATGTTTGCTGAAAAACTGGGTCTTGAAATTTTAGATGATAGAAATGATACCAAGCCGGCTGCATCCAGACAAAGAGAAGCAAGAGTCCGTGATTTAAAACAAAGTAAAACACAACAAGCACTTTGGGCTTCGTAGTATTTCAGTAACTGTTCACAGTTACTGACAAGAAAAATATAATGTAGAATTGAAAGAGGCACTCAAATCTGTTGATTTGAGTGCCTCTTTTTTTATGCATCTGTTACATTTGCACTATGCAACCACTCTCCACGGTCATCATGACCTACAATGAAGCTGAAAATATTGAGCGATGCATTCGTTCTGTCCAATCATTTTCTGATGAAATTTTGGTGGTTGACTCCTTTTCTTCTGATCAAACCGTAGAAATTGCTAAAAGCTTGGGAGCCAATGTCCTTCAGCATCAATTTGAGGGATATATCGAACAACGGCGTTTCATTATTGAAAAAGCAAGCCATGATTTTGTTTTTACCCTCGATGCGGATGAAGAAGCCAGTGAAGCCTTACAAAAGGAAATTTTAGAAATAAAGAAAAAAACTAAACACCGACACTACTCAATCAATCGGTTAAATAAAATTGGAGAAACCTGGATTTATCATGGCGCATGGCACCCTGATTGGAAATTGAGGTTATTTTTCAAAAACGAGGTAAAGGTAATCGGTTCACAACCTCATGATAGGATTGTTGCTGTTCATTCTGAAAAAACAAAAAAGCTGAAAAGTAAACTATTGCACTACTCTGACAACGACATGGAAGATAGAGTTCAAACAACAAATAAACACAGCACGAGTGCAGCCAATTCTTTATTTGTAAAAAGAAAAAAAACGAACCTATTTCGAATTCTTTTCAAACCTCCCTTTCGATTTCTCAGTGATTACTTTCTAAAATTTGGCTTCTTAGATGGAAGAATGGGATATTTTTTAGCTAAAACAAATGCCCAATATGTATTTTTGAGGGAAATAAAGCTTTGGGAACTTTGGAAAAACCAACGTAATGGATGAGATAGATCAAATCGTAATTAACCTTAATGAAGGAAACTTAGCACTCCTTTATATAGCGATGTCTTTTTTGACTTTCGGTGTAGCATTGGATATCAGTATTGATGATTTTAAAGAAATTTTCAGTCAACCCAAAAAGGTTATATTGGGTCTATTTTCACAATGGGTTATTCTTCCACTATTTACAATTGCGCTTATTTATTTCTGGAATCCCCACCCCAGTATTGCATTGGGCTTGGCTTTGATTGCTGCTTGTCCGGGTGGAAATGTAAGCAATTATGCCACCCATTTATCAAAAGGAAATGCTGCCCTTTCCGTAACAATGACTTCTATTGTCACGCTGATGGCTTTAGTTACAACTCCACTAATTTTTTCAATCATAGCAAATTTATTCGCCAGCACCTCCGCGCTATTAGCTCAAATAATCTTAGATGAAAAGGAAATTATTCGAACGATTATTCAGTTGATTTTAGTTCCATTGGGTATTGGACTTTGGCTAAATCATAATCAGCCTGCCCTTTCAAAAAAAATAAAAAAACCGGTTAGAACGGTTTCTATGATCATTTTTATCGGAATCATTGCTGGAGCGCTGATTTCCAATATTCAAAATATTATGAACCATCTCCATCTAGTGCTCATGTTGGTGATAGTTCATAATGTTGGTGCCTATATTTTGGGCTACTACTTTGGAAAAATCAATAATTTACCAGAACCCGATTGCCGCTCCTTGGCGATTGAAACGGGGATACAAAACGCGGGATTGGGCCTTATTATCATCTTCGGATTCTTTAAAGGGCTTGGTGGAATGACCTTAGTAGCTGCTTGGTGGGGGGTTTGGGATCTAATCTCTGTACTAATTCTTTCTCTTTGGTGGAATAGACGTTAAAAATTTATCACATATCATTTAAGGAATTCATAACTTTGCCATCTCTCAAATACGTTCATCTAAGCAAAAAAATAAATAATGAGCCAAGATCATAATTTAAAAAAGACCTTTAACGAGAAAGGAGAAACAATCAGCCCTCAATTACCAGATGAGGTAAAGAATTATTTAATTGACATTGATGGAACCATTACAGAAGATGTTCCTAATGAGGAGCCAGAAAGAATGGGAACCTGTCTTCCTTATCCTGATGCTCTTAAAATCTTAAACAAATGGTATGATGAAGGGCATATCATTACCTTCTTTACCTCTCGCACAGAAGAGCACCGAGAAATCACAGAATATTGGCTTAAAAAGCATGATTTCAAATATCATGGTTTATTGATGGGCAAACCTCGTGGAGGGAACTACCATTGGATCGATAACCACATTGTTAGAGCTACTCGATTCAAAGGAAAATTCACTGACTTGATTGTAAAAAATAAAGAAATAGAGGTTTTTAAATCTTAAGAAGCGATTTCTGCTCACATTGTTGGTCTCAATCACATAATTTCAATTTCTAACTTTTTGATTATCAGGGCGTTAGTATGAAATTAAATAGATATTCCTTTTAAGGAATGCTAAACGGGCTCGTTTATCGTTTGTATTTGTATAAAAAATAATAAGATGACCATCCTAAAAAAATCTTTCCTTGCTGTTTTGCTTCTTTCTGTTCTATTCAACTTTGGCTGCAAGTCAAAAAAATTAGTTGAAAGCTCCGGAAATACGACCAAGTATGCAATTGATTTTGTAAACTCCGAAACCTTGATGCCTGTTTTAGAACAAGCGGAGAAAGAAAACAAGATGGTCTTTCTTGATTTTTACACAACTTGGTGTACGCCCTGCAAATTGATGGAAGAAGACGTATTTACAGATCCAGCGATTGGCGAGTATTTCAATGATAAGTTTTTGAGCATGAAGATTGACGCAGAAAGCCAATCAGGGGCCAACATTGCTGGCATTTTCGGAGTCGGGGTGTATCCAACCTTAATATTTCTGGATAAAAAAGGGGTACAAGTAATTAGACATGAGGGGGTAGCTTACCACACTAAGCTTAAAAGTTTGGCTAAAGACGCACTACAAAACGCTGATCCAAACTAGTCGCCTACTTCCGCTAATTTCACGACCAACCCGTCCATCTCTTCAGTCATTTTGATCTGGCAGCCGAGGCGGCTGTTGTCTTCTACAAAAAAGGCTTGATCGAGCATATCTTCCTCATCATCGCTGCGGTCAAAAATATCGTGGTCACTTTCTACATAACAATGGCAAGAAGCACAAAGTGCCATACCGCCACAAGTACCCTCAATTGGCAAATCAGAGCCTTTACCGACTTCCATGAGATTTAAGTCAATACCTAAAGGCACCTCAATTGCATGAGGAGCATCTTCCCTATCGATAATTGTTATGTTAATACTTTCTTTCATAAACTATTCAAACCCTTGAACTCCATTTACAGTGGTGTATTTAAAACTCAATTTCTTATCCGGATAAATCCGTTTGAATGCAGATTGAACCATCAAGGTTCCTTCATGAAAACCACAAAGAATCAGTTTTAGTTTACCTTCATAGGTATTGATATCACCGATTGCATAAATTCCATCAACATTCGTGGAATAGTCTAATGTATCAACTTCAATCGCGTTCTTATTGATATTCAAACCCCATTCAGCAATAGGTCCCAATTTCGGCGAAAGCCCAAACAATGGAATGAAATTATCTACCGCTACGGTTTTCTTTTTGCCTTCTTTTTTATGAGTGATTTCTACGCTATCTAATTTGCCGTTGCCGTTTAAACCCGTTATTTCTGCTTCTGTGATGAGATTTATTTTTCCAGCTTTCGCTAAATCCATAACTTTCTCAACTGAATCCAAAGCACCTCTAAAACTTGAACGCCTGTGCACTAAAGTCACTTCACTCGAAACGTCTGCTAAAAATATTGACCAATCTAAAGCCGAGTCTCCTCCACCTGCAATAACAACTTTCTTATCTCTAAATTTTTCAGGGTCTTTAATAATGTAATCGACACCTTTCTTTTCAAATTGAGCTAAGTTTTCGAGTGGTGGTTTACGTGGCTCAAAACAACCTAAACCAGCGGCAATCGCCACAACAGGTGCTTTGATTTTGGTTCCATCAGAAGTGGTAATGATAAAGCTACCATCATCTTGCCTCTCCAATTCTTCCACTCGCTCTCCCAATGTGAAGGTTGGCTTGAAAGGTTCAATCTGTGCCATCAAATTATCCACCAGTTCTCCCGCCAAAATAGACGGATAACCAGGAATATCATAAATGGGCTTCTTTGGATAAATTTCCGCGCATTGGCCACCAGGAATGGGCAAGGCATCAATTAGGTGACAACGTAACTTTAGCAAACCTGCTTCGAATACCGTAAACAACCCTACTGGTCCGGCACCCACAATTGCAATATCAGTCTCTATCATGTTAAATAAACTCCTTCTTTTTTAATTAGTTTTCAAAATCACCGCAATCTATCCATCGACTTCACCAAATTATCATCTTTTTTGATAAAACGCATGGCGAGCAAAAGTAAGACCATGGCACCAACCGGAAGATAAGCACCTACGCCATCGTCAGGAATAGAACTATTTTGAAAGGCTAAATCATTGAAATAAAGCGCTGCCACCAGCACCATTCCTACCAAATTGGCGACAAATGCCAGACGTGCTAATAGGGATTGATTTTTTCTATTTTTGAAAGAAACCAATGAACCCAGCGCCAAAACACCCCCCACCACAAACAACACCAAAAGAGCGATATTATCGTGAAGATTGTAAACACCATCGTTCATAATGGCTGAATCTACCATCACTTGATCGGTCGCAAATGGAAATTGGAAAGTCAAAAAAGAACAAGCTGAAGCTAACAACAAAAAAATAGTCTGAATACGCTGAATCATAGATTTTACTTTTTTGCGGCAAAGATAAGCAAGCAATTAGAAATCGGGAGTTCGAGAGTTCGAGAAACCGCGAATTAGGAACGAAACACTTCTCGAACTCCCGATTTCTCGAACTCTCGAAATCCACTTTAGCTTTTAAATCAGCCCCCTCGCTTTTAATTCCAAATATTTATTGATGGTATTGATTGACAAATCTTCTGGGCGAGTGAGGACAGA
>CALDSS010000175.1 GCA_937924495.1 uncultured Saprospiraceae bacterium | reverse complement strand
CTTTTTGGAATATTCAAATGATTGAGCAAACGCTCATCCCATTCCAAATTTTTAATGTTATAAATTAGTGTTCGAGAAGCATTGGTATAATCGGTTACGTGTGATTTTCCGTCAGTCAAATTCCAAATCAACCAAGAATCTACTGTCCCAAAAAGTAATTTTCCTTCCGCTGCTTTTTGACGAGCACCTTCAACATTATCTAAGATCCATTTTATTTTCGTACCTGAAAAATAAGAGTCAATAACTAAGCCCGTATTTTGACGAACGTAGTCCGTCAGGCCTGCCGTTTTCATTTCTTCACAAATCGGAGCCGTTCTACGATCTTGCCAAACAATGGCATTAAAGACAGGCTCACCAGTTTCTTTATCCCAAACAACCGTGGTTTCACGTTGATTAGTTATGCCAACTGCAATGATCTCGTTAGCAGCAACTCCATTATTTTTCAACAGTTTATCAAAAACATCAGTCTGCGATGACCAGATTTCCAACGGGTCATGCTCCACCCAACTTGGTTGTGGAAATATTTGAGTAAACTCTTTTTGTTCTACTCCAACAATTTCTCCTTTTGTATTTACAAGAAGTGCACGCGAAGAAGTGGTTCCTTGGTCAAGTGCAATGATGTATTTTTTTGACATTGATTTCTCCTTTAATATTTCTCAAAAAAAAATGGATGTATGACAAAAAAATCATACACCCAAAAGTGTTGTTTTATTTTTTGTTTTTTGGATGAACCAATTTCATCTCATCTACCAAGTGCTTTGCGCCCGCAAATTTATCTGTAATAAAAAGCACGTATCGAATGTCAACCATTATATTTCGGCAAATCGAACGATCATAATTTATATCAGACATTGTCCCTTCCCAAGCACGATCGAAGTTTAAGCCTATTAAATTACCATTTGCATCTATGGCAGGGCTTCCAGAGTTTCCACCAGTGGTATGATTTGAACCAATAAAGCAAACTGGCATTTTTCCATTTTCCCCGTAAGGGCCATAATCTTTAGTTTCGTATAATTCTAACAATTTGTCTGGTGCATCAAATTCATAATCTCCGTCAACATGTTTTTCAACGACTCCTTTCAAATAGGATAAATTATGGTATCGGACAGCATCTTTTGGTTCGTAGCCTTCTACATTTCCATAATGTACACGTAATGTTGAATTAGCATCTGGATAAAATCTTTTTTCAGGAAAAACTTCCATTTGAGCCTTCATATACTGACCCTCTAAATCATCCAATTTTTCTCTAATCGCGTCATATTTTGGAGCTACTTTTTCGTTATACATTTCTGCAAAAGCGGTGGACATTTGATAGGTCAAATCTGCATTCAAAACTTCATGTAGCATGTTTGGTGGCACCTCTAAAAATTTAGAAAGACTTTCCTCACTTCCAAAAATAGAAGCATCAAAAAGTCGTTTTGCCATAATATTGAAATCACCACCCGAGCTATTTTTTTCATTTTTATAATATCCAGGGTGATACTCTTCTGGAACATTTTTATCATATTTCTCCATGATGGCTGCAAAGATTTCCATGTCTATTTTCTTTTGGTAATCTTTAAAGAAACCAGGTAGCGCACCTTTCAATCTGGCCATTCTTTTTTTAGCAGCTTCTTCTCCCTCCTTATCAAATGTGTTTGAAATTCGAATCGCACTATTAACCAATCTGAATAACTCTAAATTTCGATAAAAAACTTCATTGTAATATTCTCGGACAGCAGCCAAAGGCTCTAACTCTTTATACAATGCATCTATTTCTGATATCACATTTTTATACTCTTTCTTCCATTTTCTTTTTGAATTTACTTGCTCCATAAATTCTGCCTCATAAGCCTTTTTCTTTCCAACTGCATTGGATTTATTCAAGCCCAAAATTTCTCCCTGCCATTTTTTCCAACCGTTCGAAATCCTTGCTTGCTTGGAAGCATACTGGATTTTGATTTTAGGATCTGACTTCATGTAGGAGTCCATCACCCGAATGGATTCGTCTCTGATTCCAATTCTAATTGGATCAATTACATCCTTAATTTGAGTTACAGCAGAGGCAGAAAGATATTCATTCGTTCTTCCTGGGAATCCAAAAATTAAAGTAAAATCGCCCTCTTCTACCCCATCCATAGAAATAGGAAGAAAATGTTTTGGTGTATATGGTTTATTGTCTGGTGAATAATCTGCTGGGTTATTATTAGCATCTGCATAAATTCTGAACAATGAAAAATCACCTGAATGACGAGGCCAAACCCAGTTGTCAGTATCTTTTCCATAAGCGCCAATCGAAGTTGGAGGAGCCCCTACTAATCGAACATCGTTGTAGTCAACCGTAATTATTGCAATATATTGATTGCCTTTGAAAAAGGGTTTGATAATTAATTTTTCAAATTCGCCAAGCTGATATCCAGCTTTTACTTTTTCGATATTGGCATCAATAATTATTTGTCTTTGGTCAGAAGTCGTTTTCTTTTTTATGCCCTTGAAAATAGCTTCTGTCACATCTTCCATTCTCGATACTAAGGTTATAGTCAATCCTTCCGCTGGAATTTCTTCATCACGGTTCATAGCCCAAAAACCATCATCCAGATAGTTGTTTTCAAGACTTGAGTATCTTTGAATGTATCCATAACCACAATGGTGATTGGTCAATAATAGGCCTTGATTAGAAATAATTTCTGAAGTGCAGCCACCACCAAAATGAGCAATGGCATCTTTCAAACTTCCTTTGTTTACACTATAGATGTCTTCTGCGGACATTTTCATGCCCATGGCTTTCATCTCAGACTCATTTAAGCTATTCAAAAGGAAGGGCAACCACATTCCTTCTCCTGCAATAGCAAACTTGGTTAGAAAACAAAAAAGGAAGGTGATTAAGTAAATTTTTATTTTATTCATTTTATAAAATGTTGATTATCAATAATTTAAACGGAATGTAAAATTTTAAAACGTAAAATATCAAAAAAGGCAAGTTGAACAAAGCATAAAAAAACGATATGTTTGCGGCAATTTAAAATCTCTTCAGTTAAATCACGCCCAATGGATTTCAAAAACTTCTCAGTTCCCTATAAAATTGACAAAAAATTTGACAAAAAAGTGGCCTATTTTTGTATGGAATTTGGAATAGACCAAGCACTAAAAATCTATTCTGGAGGGCTTGGTTTTTTGGCGGGTTCGCACATGCGGAGTGCTTATGAATTAAAACAAAATTTGATTGGAATTGGAATACTATGGAAATACGGTTATTATGACCAAATAAGAGAAAACGACACCTACATGGGCTCTCGTTTTCGAGAAAAGCACTACTCATTTTTAGAAGAAACCAACATTAAATTTTCAATAACTGTTGATGGTCACGAAGTTTGGGTCAAAGCACTTTATCTTAATCCAGAAACGTTTAAAACCGCTCCAGTATTTTTGCTTTCAACGGAAGTTCCAGAGAATGATTGGTTGGCTCATACCATTTCACATAAACTATATGACAATAACTTAAATGCAAAAATTGCTCAAAACATGTTGCTCGGAATTGGCGGAGCAAAACTTTTGGAGCATCTAAATTGGAACCCAGAAGTCTATCATTTGAATGAAGCACATGCTCTTTCAGCAGCATTTTATTATCATTCAAAGTGGCATGATGCGGCTGCATTGAAGGAGAAATTTGTTTTCACAACGCATACCCCTGTTCCTGCTGGAAACGAAATTCATGACATCAATTTGCTTGATAGAATGACCTTTTTTGGGAATCTTCCTTTAGAAAAAGTTCGCCAACTTACAGGTGAAGAGGGAAATGCATTTAACCATACTCTTGCAGGTTTGCGACTTTCGCGAAAAGCAAATGGTGTTTCAAAAATTCATGGAGGAGTGGCTCGACAGATGTGGGGAAGCTATCAAAATATTGCTCCAATCACCCACATCACCAATGCTCAGAATTATCAGTATTGGGCTGATCGAGCCTTAAATGAAGCAGCAGAAAAAAAAGATGTAAAAACCATAGTTTCCATTAAAAAAGAAATGAAGCAAAAACTTTTCAAAGAGGTAGCCAACCAAACTGGAAAACTGTTTGATTCTACTAAGTTGACTATAGTTTGGGCTCGCCGATTTGCAGATTACAAAAGAGCAGATTTAATTACTCGTGATATAAATCGTTTTGAGAGAATTTTAAACAACCCTGAAAAAGAAGTACAAATCATCTGGGCAGGAAAACCTTACCCGACCGATACACGTGCAGTTGAAACTTTCCATAATCTTCAAAGACTTGCTTTTCAATATTCTAATATGGCAGTACTGACGGGTTATGAATTGGAACTTTCAAAAATGATGAAAGACGGATGCGATGTTTGGCTAAACAATCCGAGAATTCCTCGTGAGGCCAGCGGCACAAGTGGAATGACGGCGGCCATGAATGGAACTATCAATTTTTCTACAGATGATGGTTGGATTCCTGAATTTTCAAAACATGGAAAAAATTCATTCACTCTTCCTGCTGTTGATACTTCTCTGTCGATTTTTGAGCAGGACAAATACGACCTTAATAATTTGTACCATATTTTGGAAAATGAAATTATCCCACTCTATTATAACCAACCCAAAAAATGGGCAAACATAATAATTCAATCTATGAAGGATGTAAAACCATTTTTTGATTCAAATAGAATGGCAGAAGAATACTACGAAACACTTTATTCATAGAAGTTATTCAAAATAAAACAAAAAAAGGATCTTGGATTTTTGAAAACAATTTGGGCTTAAAATTATTTCTAACTTCACGTTTGATTCTAACAAAATACCATAGCGACATGTCTTCAAGAATTCTCCTTTTTTTTATATCAATTTTCTTCTCTAGCTGCATTCAAGTAAATAATTCATTTGAAAAATTACCACCTGGAATTTGGAGGGCGACCTTAAACCTGAGTCAAAAAGAAGTGGCCATTGATGACGATGCTGTAGAAAATAGAGCTTTTGAAGAAGTTTCTAAAGGAGAATTGCCTTTCAACTTGGAAATTGAATACAAGGAAGACGGCTCAATGACGGCCTATATTCTCAACGGTGATGAAAAAATGGAAACAGAAAATGTGCAATTTGGTCGAATGAAATATCGACCTGTTGATACTTTTCAAATCAATTTTCCTTTATATGACACTTATATAAAAGGCACGTTTCAGGAGCGGTTCATGAAAGGTAAATGGATTGTGAATTATAAAGAAAACTATGAAATTCCGTTTACGGCCGAGTATGGTCGCAATTTTCGATTTACAAATTTAAAAAAAGAACCAGCGCTTGATTTGACTGGAAAATGGGAAGTTCGATTTAGTTTAGAAAAAGATCCTTACCCAGCAATTGGAGAGTTTGTTCAAACTGGAAATAATCTAAAAGGCACTTTTCTAACGGAGACAGGTGATTATCGATTTTTGGAAGGAACTATTCAAGGAAACAAACTTTATCTATCTTGCTTTGATGGATCTCATGCCTTTTTATTTGAAGGAAAAATTTTAGAAGATCAAACCATTCTTGGTTCATTTAAATCTGGAAAACATTATGCAACGACATGGAGCGCTAAACGAAATGAAAAGGTTAAAATAGGAGATCCTTATCAATTGACCTATTTGAAAGAAGGATATGACAAATTCGATTTCTCGTTCCCAGATACAGAAGGAAATTCTGTTTCCTTATCCGATAAGAAATTTAAGAACAAAGTCGTTTTGGTTCAAATTTTAGGCACTTGGTGCCCCAATTGCCGCGATGAAACCAATTTTTTGGTAGATTATCTGAAATCCAATCCTAATGAAAATTTAGAAGTTGTTGGAATTTCTTATGAACGCTATAAAGACGCAGAAAAATCAAAAAATAGCATCAAACGATATCGAGAAAAAATCAGGATTCCCTACCCCATTCTTTACGGCGGATACTATAATAAAGCGCAGGCCTCGGAGAGTTTGCCGATGCTCAACAAAATAATTTCATACCCTACTATGATTTTTATAGATAAAAATGGGAAAGTTAGGAAAATACATACTGGTTTTGCTGGCCCTGCTACCAGCGAATATCAAGATTATAAAATGGAATTTAATGGATTTGTAGAGCAATTGCTAAGTGAATAAATAATAAGGGATTACCTTTGTTGCTCTCACGAAGTAAACACACAAATCCATGTCTGTGACCAAGCAAATTTCAGTTGCCTACCATCCTTCCAACCAGGAGGAAGCCTTGGTCATTCAGTCCTATTTGTCTAAAGCTGGTTATGAATTAACTCATTTAAAGTCAAGTCTTTATAGCGAACCCGGTGGCTTTAGTTCTGCGATTTTGAAAAATACCCGTCCTGGGATTCTTTTAATCTCTGATAACTTTTTGAGATCAGAGGATTGTCTTTTCTCCTTGTTCGAGGTTTACAAAGAAGTAAAAAATGAACGTGATTTTGAGGTAATAATCTGCAATGGTAAAATCGGGGATAGAGAAAGAAGTGAAGAAATTCAAACTACTTTTAAAAAACTTAGTGGTGTAATAAAATATTTAAACTTTTGGCAAAACAAATATTTAGAAGCCCGTTCAAAAAAAAGGAACATCCTCGAAAAAGAAAAAGAAGAGTTTGGCAACTATTTGAGAATTATACGAGGTATTTCAACCCAAGTTGGTGACTTTCTGAAAACGATTAATGAAAGCAATCCATTAGAATTCAGCGAGTTGGCCAATACAAACTTTGAGGGCTTTTTCATTAGAATGAATGATACGAAAGGTTTTGAATTATACCTTCAAAATTTAGCAACAGAGGCAGCTCTTGAATTAGAAGCGAATGTACCTCCTGAAGAAAAAGTGGAAAAAGAAGAAGAAACCTCAATTCCTTTTGAAAACCTGATTTCCAAGGTAATTTTCCAAACACCTGACGAAATAATGGAGGAAATCGTTTTAGAAGAAAATGGAGAATTGGAGGAGATTGACGACGACCATATCGAGGATTTGGATATCCTCATTTCAAATCCAGACAAAAAAATGCAAGAACAGCAAAAAATAGCTGAAATAATAAATTCCGCACAATCGCATCTTAAAAATGGAAGCCAAACGGAGGGGTTGAAAATCCTCAAAGACGGGGTGGATTCATTCCCAAAAAATACCAACCTACGGTATGCCTATGGTTCCTCCTTGGCTCGATATGCAGGTAGTTTGAATTTGGCAAAATATCATTTAAAAGAAAATCTCAGTTTAGATCCAAAGCACACCAAAACGCTATTCCTGCTTGGAAAAATGGCTGAGTTGGAAGGTGAACACGAATCGGCAATTAATTTCTTTAAAGGTGTGGTAGATTTTCAACCAAACTTTCCTGATGCCAATTTTCGAATGGGGTTGTTGATGATGATTAATGATTCTGAAGATGTAAAAAAGATAAGGAAATGTTTTAAGAAGGAATTGGAAATAAACCCGAACCACATTGAAGCAACCTATAGATTGGGAACTTTGTTGGCTGAAAATACAGACAAAGCTGACAAGGCGGTTGGCTATTTTCAAAAAGTGATTGAGCTGAAGCCAAATCATCAATTTGTCAATTATGACATTGCTCTTCTCTACTATAAATTAGGTGAGATGGAAAAGGCGAAACTTTATTATGATAAAGCCTGCAATGTCAATCCAGAGTTAAAAACTGAAGATAATGATATTGCTTTCGGAATTCGTAAAGTGGTGAAGCGAATTAAAAAAACGAAGGCGAGTTTGCCTATTGTCAAAGTAAAAGAAAGTGCTGAACCGCTTCATTCAATATCAGTTGAACCTACTCCTGTAATTTCAAATGGGGTTGAGACAAAAACGGTCCTAATCACTGGAGCAACTTCAGGTATTGGACGTGCCATTGCTGAAATTTTTGCAAACCAAAAGAACGTCAAACTCATTTTAACTGGAAGAAGAAAAGATAGGTTAGAAAATTTAAAATCCAATTTTGAGAAAAAAGGAACTTCTTCTTTGATTCTAAATTTTGATGTTAGAAAAATAGAAGAAGTTGAAAAAGCAATCAATTCAATTCCAGCTAACTGGAAGAAAATTGATATTTTAATTAACAATGCAGGATTGGCTAAGGGATTTGAACCCATTCATGAAGGACAGCTGGAGCATTGGGAAACAATGATTGATACCAACTTTAAAGGATTACTTTACATGACAAGGCTTGTTTCTCCCTTCATGGTAAAAAACAATGCTGGACACATTATTAATATTTGTTCGATTGCGGGGAAAGAGGTGTATCCCAATGGTGGCGTTTATTGTGCGACAAAACACGCCGTAGATGCCTTGACAAAAGGGATGCGAATCGACCTGCATCAATACAACATCAGAGTAAGCCAGATTGCTCCTGGACATGTAGAAGAAACTGAATTTGCTGAAGTAAGATATGACGGAGACAAAGAAAGAGCAAAAATATATGAAGACTTTAAACCAGTTAACTCAAAAGATGTAGCAGAGGTTGTTTATTTTGTTGCCACTCGGCCCGCTCATGTGAATATTCAAGATGTTTTGGTCATGGGAACGCAACAAGCAAGTGCAACTATTATTGATAGGTCAGGAAGAAAATAAAGTGCCTGACCCATAAGAACACAAATCAGGCACATTCATTTTTCTTCATTTATTTTAGATAAAACTTATTATCAAGGAATAAACATATCAAACTCTACCCTTCTATTTTTCTTCCTGCCGTCTTTATACATATTGGTTGCAATTGGCTGTTTTTCGCCGTAACCATTATAGCTTAATCTTGACGCAGAAATTCCATTCTTTACTAAATAGTCATAACAAGCCTTTGCTCTTTTTTCAGAAAGTTTTTGATTAGTCGCTGCTTCTCCAATGCTATCTGTATGACCTCCAATTTTTACATGATATGATGGGTACTTCTTTAGCAAAGCAACTATTTCATTTAATATAGATCTTGAACTCGATCTAATTCTTGCACTTGACGTTTCAAACTCAATTGCTTCCTTTGCTCTTTGAAGGATTGCCTTTTCTGCCTCTTGCAATTCAGGGCACCCGTTATTAGCAATCGCTCCTGGTTTATTTGGACATTTATCATTTGCATCTGCAACGCCATCTAAATCAGAATCTGGGCATCCGTTTAATGCACCTGGCGTACTCGGACATTTATCTACATCATCAGCAAAGCCATCTCCATCTGCATCAGGAGATTTTTCAGGACAACCACTTTCGACTCTTACGCCAGGTTGGTCTGGACAAAGATCATCTGCATCGGAAATACCATCTCCGTCCGAGTCAGGACATCCTTTCATGACTGCTGGTCCTGCTGCACTGGGGCAACGATCTATGTCATCTGTAACGCCATCTCCATCTGAGTCTTTGAGCGGGCATCCATTTAATTCTATCAATCCAGCAATTTCTGGGCATTCGTCTTTACTATCTTGAACACCGTCTTTATCCGTATCTGGACACCCATTAAAAGCATATATTCCAGCAATAGCAGGACACTCATCTTCCTTGTCATCGATTCCATCTCCATCCAAATCACTAAAGATAACAGGCACTTCTTTTGGAGCCAGTTTACCTAGCATAGCCGTTAATCCTACATTCAATTGCAAGTAATCAGCATTATTCAATCCTAATCTATATCCACCTCTTGCTCCAACAAACAAATTTTCTTTGACGTTCCAATCCAGACCAATTCCCAAAGGAATAGTTCCGGTCAATTGATTATCATTAAAAAATTGCCATTCACCTCCAATTCCACCAAACAGATAAGGCGAAAAAACGTATTTCCTGGAGGTGATTAATAATTGACCTAAGATATCTAATCCCAAATAACCTTCCTCTCTTTCGCTAAGCAAATCCTCTTCATCCAAATATCGATTGGATGCAAAAGTCAAAGGAAAGGCAAGGTTGAAATTATTTGTAAAGCCTCTGATGTAGGCAAATTCAAGACCTGAAGTATAGTTATCCGAACTATTTAAACCAGTTTGATCCATACCAAATTGAGGATTATTAAAATCCCATCCTACTCTAAAAGCATGTTTATTAAAATCAGTCTTCAGTTCATCTTGTGAAAAGGCGGCGAACGCTAAAAAAGTTAGGGCAAATGCAAGTGCAATGTTCTTTAGCATGTTTTTAGTATTTTATTATCGAATAATTGAGAAGGCTAAGGTAGAAAATTTAGGAAATTTAGTCACTGTTCTTCCAAATAGGATTAGGAACTACAAAATCATGTTACCTTTACAGCAACACTAAAAATTTAGAGAAATGAACTTTTTTATCGACACTGCCAATTTGCAAAAAATTAAGGAAGCAAAAGATCTCGGAATCCTTGATGGAGTAACAACCAACCCTTCTTTGATGGCAAAAGAAGGAATAACAGGTACCGAAAATGTCCACAATCATTACAAAGAAATTTGTAAAATAGTGGATGGCCCAGTAAGTGCAGAAGTTATATCAACAGACTTTGAAGGAATGGTCAAGGAAGGAGAAGCACTGGCAAAGCTTGCAGATAATATTGTTATCAAAATTCCAATGATTAAGGATGGAATTAAAGCATTGAGCCATTTTCGAAATCAAGGAATTCCTACAAATTGTACGTTAATCTTTTCGGCCGGACAAGCGATCTTAGCTGCCAAGGCAGGAGCGACGATGGTTTCGCCGTTTATTGGAAGAATAGACGATACCAGTTGGGATGGTATGAAATTAATTGAGGATATTGCTGAAATTTATGCCATTCAAGGTTTTGAAACTCAAATTTTAGCAGCTTCTATACGTAATGCAAAGCATATCGTAGATGCAGCTAAATCAGGTGCTGATATTGTTACTTGCCCACTCCATTCTATTTTGGGGCTTTTGAATCATCCTTTGACAGATATTGGATTGGAAAAATTCTTGGCAGACCATAGAAAAGCAAATGAACTTGCAAACGGCTAAGAAAAATTTTCTGGTAAATTTTTCAATTAAAAATCCCAAATCATAACTTGATTTGGGATTTTTTTATTTCAGTCGGAAATGTTGAAACCATGAAAGGATAGCCTCGTTTATTTCAATACAAAATCCGATCATGAGTACAGAAAATATTATTTTAGGCGTTGGTTCACGAGTCAAACATCCTGCTTTTGGAGATGGTGTTGTGGTAAAAATTCACGTGGCGGTTTATGATGTCGTTTTTATTCAATATGGTTTAAAATCAGTTGGTAAAAATTATGATAAATGGGAAATTATTGAAGCTGTCGAAGGTGGAACTGAAGCCGATTTTTCTCAAGCTGAAAATGCCCTAATCAAAATTCTAAAGCACTGGTCAGATATTACTCAACTCATTCCATTGGGTGGAAAATGGGAAGGAGGAACCATGATTTTGAAACCACGAGATGAATCCTTAAAATCAAAAGAGATTCCAATTGAGACCTTTTTTCATAAAATTGTGATGACACGAGACCGACTTCGAGTTATGGAACAAAGAATTAATGCTCATAAGGGGCTTTCTCCAGAAGACAAAGTTAGCCTTCAACAATATATCACAAGAATTTATGGAAGTCTAACCACTTTCAATGTTCTATTTGATAGTCGCGATCATCAATTTAGAGGAGATTCATCCTCTTAAAGAAATCGGATTGATTTTGAAGCCATTTAATTTTAGTTTTCTTAAAATTCCGAATTTTCCAGATAAATGAGCAGCTCCGACTGTTGCAAAAAGGCTTTTGTCTTTTGCAATAGCCATAAATTTATGAGCCATTTCTTCATTTCTTTTCTTCAATAATATTTTAGCCATTCCACCTGCACCTTTTGTAGTGGTTTTGTACAGATAGGACAACTCTTCGTTTTCATATTTTTCATACAATTCAAATAATTTTCTTCTGAATTTATTGACGTTTTTACCTGTTGCCAATAAATATTTCACCTGAATTTTCATTGGAATATCCTTAAAAATTTCGCTTTCTCTTCCAGCAATTTCAAGTCCAGTTACGCCCATTTCCATCTGCTTCGCCCTATTCCATAACAATTCATCTGGACAAATAGTCTCCAATCCATTGAAAGGCAATTGAGAAATAAAACTGGTAACAACCAAGGGCTGCAAGTGATTGAATTGTAGGACATCAACTCCGTATGCCTTCAGAATTATTTTTCTAAATTTTTCAAATTTTTTGATACCCATTCTTCCACGTAAGCTCCCAGATTCTAATTGTAACGTCGTTTTTTCTTGCTCTTTTTGTTCATCCAGATCTGCCTCCGCTGCAAAAACTTCACAGCTTTCTAAGTATGGATTTAGCTTATCAATTTTTGATTTCAAACTTGCTGGCACCAGATGCATTGAACCAAACAAATAATGCACACCATTCCATTCTGGTGATTTAATCTCCCATAATAAAGCATCCCTTTTTTTAATTCTATTTTTCAATATTGGCAAATTAAAATGCCGCCTCTGACCAAAGTCAGGGCGGCAAAAAAAAGTAGATTGTTTTACCTAGTATAAGGTTTACTTATAAGAAAAAGGTAAAACCTTTGATTGTTTCGTTGTAGATAAAGTCATCAACGTTTTCAAGCGCTCAATTTCCTCAATTTGAGAAAGCGTTTTGAAAAGTAATTTCTCGTAAGTAGGAATATCCTTACAGATCAATTTCATTAAAAAATCAGCCTCTCCTGTAATGATATAGCATTCTACAATTTCGTCGATGCTTTGAATTTTTTCTAAAAACTGGTTCAATGCATTTTCTTTTTGCCAAGCCAAAGAGACCAAAACAAAAGTTTTTACATTCAATCCAATCGCCTGCGCATTCACTTGAGCATGATAACTTTCTATCACCTTTGAAAGTTCAAGTTTTTTGACTCGTTCCAGCGTTGGTGCTGGAGAAAGTCCAATTTTCTTGGACAAATCAAGGTTGGTGATTTTACTATTCTCCTGAAGAATCTGAAGAATTTTCAAATCCGTCTTATCAAGCTTTTCCGTTGTCACCGTTTCTGACATAGTATAAATTATATTTTGAAATTTAAGCCGCAAACATAAGACCAAAAAAAATAAAACTCAAATAAAAAGCCTTTTTACTTTTGTAAAATTCGTTTTTTGATAAAAAAAACCGAATTAACTTATGTTTTATTTGGCATTAACAAATTTCAAATGTCAATTCATTAAGGAAAAATACCCATAGTTGAATAGTCGCTTCCTATCTTTTCAATGGCGTTTACAAAGGCCGCAATTCGAAGATCAATATTCTTTTTACGACGTTTGATTCCACGTATTGAGGCATAAGCAGTTACCATAGTTTCTTCTAATCCTGACCGCACCAAATCAATTTCATCTCCTCCTCTCGTCAGAAAATCTCGCTCTTGCTTTCCAATACGTTTTCCAGTACTTCTTTCAATTAAATCAGCAAACGCACCATAAGTATTTTGGTTAAACCTTTTATCCATTCTTCCGAAACGAATATGAGAAAGGTTTTTCAACCATTCAAAATAAGAAACAGTCACACCTCCTGCGTTTAAATACACATCTGGCAAAATCATGATTCCTTTCTTATTCAAAATTTTCTCAGCCTCACTTGTCACTGGGCCATTGGCAGCTTCAGCAATAATTTTTGCTTTTACTTTTTTGGCGTTCTTTTTATGAATCTGATTTTCAAGCGCTGCTGGTATTAGAATGTCACAAGGAAATTCAATACAAACTTCCCGTTGATCTTTTTCATAATTGGTTGCTCCAGGAAATCCGAGAATCGTTTTATTCTTCTTACGATATTTTAAAAGTTTATGGATATCAATTCCATCTTCTTTATAAATAGCGCCTTCTGCCTCTCCTACTCCAACGATGATTGCTCCTCCTTCATCTTGACAAATTGTACCTGAATAAGAACCAACATTACCTAACCCCTGAATTACAATTTTCTTTCCTTTGATTCCTTGAGTCAATCCAAGTTCTTCCATATCTTCTTTGAAAGAACATGCTTCTCTGATTCCATAATAAACGCCTCGACCCGTTGCCTCCGTTCTTCCTCTGATACCTCCTTGGGTAACTGGTTTTCCAGTAACACATCCAGCTGCATCAATTTCTTTTTCATTGAATGCTCTGTAGGTATCATAAATCCAAGCCATTTCACGAGAGCCGGTACCATAATCAGGAGCAGGAACATCAATAGATGGCCCCATCATATTTCTTTTTACCAACTCAACGGTGTAACGACGCGTAATTTTTTCTAATTCGTATTCTGAGTGTTCCCAAGGATTTATTTTCACTCCTCCTTTCGCACCACCAAATGGAACATCAACAATGGCACATTTAAAGGACATCAGCGTGGCCAAAGCCATAACTTCTCCTTGATTAACGTGATTGCTATATCTAATTCCACCTTTGGTTGGCAGTCTGTGATGACTGTGTTGAACTCTATAGGCTTCAATTACCTTGATTTTACCTTTAGAAGTTTGAACAGGGTAACGCATTCTGTAAACAGAATTACAAGAGCGAATTTGATCAATGATTCCCTGTGTCACATTAGCATATTGGGATGCATTGTCATAAAAATTTAAAACACTTTGATAAAATGGATCAATCTTCTCCATGCTCCTTAATTATTTTTTCAAGTTTGGAAATTTTTAAATCTAACCTCACTAAGTACAAAACAATGCCAATAAAAATAATGGCAATGACTCCTACTACAACATAGATTTTCCCGATACTTCTCATGAAATCAGGGGAACTACCTTGTGCAAGAATAGCATTTGAAAATAGGAAGGTGAAAGTCAATAAGAGAGCGAAAATCTTAGCGGAATACTTATTCATGAATTCCTAAATTTTAGGTGGCAAAAGTCGTTAAAAAATCTACTTAACCAAATTTTTAAATATCATTTTCTAAAAGGAAAGATTCTATTTTCTTGGATCGGTAAAAAAGGTTTGACATCCAGTAACCAATCATACACCAACCAAGGACAGACATATAAAACAGAACTCTAACTTTCATATCTAAATCTCCTGTACTAAATGCTGGATTTCCCTGACCACCAGGGTGTAAGCTATCTACTAATCGAGGAATGACATACAATAAGGGGATGATACAAACAAAGGCAAAAATATTATAGATTGCAGAAATTCGTGCCCGACGTTCATCATCCTCAAAAGACATCCTCAAAACAAAATAGGCAAGGTAAACCAATAAAAGAATTGCAGTCATGGTTTGTTTAATATCCCAACTCCATGCCTCGCCCCAAGTATAGGATGCCCACATCATCCCAGTTACCAAACCTAAAATTCCAAATAAAATTCCACTGGAAGTAAAGCTGCTGGCTTTAAAGTCTCTTTCAGGATCAAGCGTTCTTAAATATTGAATACTATGAACAACTCCCCAAATGAAGGTGAAAAACATTGCAAACCAAAGGGCAACGTGATAAAAGGTATTTCTAACGCTTTCGTAGATATTCGGAAGGAAAGGAAAATTTATACCTCCTATTTTTTCTGAATTATTAATTTTTGCGTTCCATTGATTCGCAGCAAGAGAAGTTTCGATAGTTCCATCTTTGATGTAGGGTCTTCCAAGGGCTGTAATAAATCCATTTACCTCATCGTAAGTTGATAACTTTGCTGTTCTTTTTTCTTTTTCGGGCAAATGTTCAGGAATATCAAATTCAGCTTTAACAAGCTGATTATCAATTACTTGCACCGCATTTGCTTTAACGATGTGATCTTTGTCCAACCACAACCAAGCCTTGGCTTCCTTACTATTAGTAAAGTTCGTGTTATATCCTTCTAAATCAAATTGAACGGTTTGGCCAGCAGTAATCTGTAAAGGATTTAAACCTACAATTCCTGGCCTTAATGGAATCAACATTCC
This sequence comes from uncultured Saprospiraceae bacterium, assembly GCA_937924495.1. Classification (GTDB taxonomy): domain Bacteria; phylum Bacteroidota; class Bacteroidia; order Chitinophagales; family Saprospiraceae; genus JAGQWW01. The sequence goes on along the minus strand of CALDSS010000175.1, from coordinate 7,804 downwards.
AACGGTAAGAGAAATAAAAATAAAGGTAATCCCAAGAATTTTCCACCAATTCCATTTCATATAAAAAAGATTTAAGTGGAAAATCCTTGGATATATTGAGAAGAATTATTCCACAGCTATAATTTCGGGTGCAAAGTAAAGTTCTTTCCCAACAGAAAAATAATAATCGCCATTAAAAAACTCGAAAACATGATTATTACCTACGGTTCCTTCTAATTCGGGGTTTACCTTCATTAGTCCAGTTTCAAAAGGATTTTCATTATCTATTGGAGTGTCAAACAACCCTCCTCTACTTGATTGAGAAATCAACTCAGAACCAGTAACTCTTACCAGCTGCAAATTAGAAGTAATACTGGATCGCTCCCAATTTAGACCGTTATCATCTGAAACGTGCATCGGACCTCCCTCAGAAGTTGCGAAAATATCACCACCGCTCCGAAAAAAGTCCCTTGTCCAGTCAAACGAAAATTTACTGACTCTTCCGTTCAGGTCAATCCTAAATGCTCCATTTTGACTAGCAATAAGAAAGTTATTTCCAATTTGAAAAATCGAGCTCACTGCTCCTTCATCAGAGCTAATTTCATCTATTTCAATAAATTGGTCAGTTGTAATATTCAAAAATCTAAAAGTAGAACCTTCTAATTCTATGTTAAACCGAATAAATACTCTATCCTTTCTACCTGAAAGGGAATTAACTCTGATAACTGGTAATAAAAAATCATTCCCATCTGGGTTAAATGCACCCAGTTCCGCTATGCTTTCTTCATCAAAAATAATTACCTCATTTTGTCCAGCCAATTCTTCTGTTGTAAAAGGCCATCTTTCAAGTGGATTTTTCGTCAGGCGAAATTCTAAAACTTGGTCTCCCGTGCCAGAACCTCCTATTCTCGCAAAAACATTTTTTGACATAGCAGGTGTTCCAAAGTTCTTTGGATTCCTTGTGAAAGGGATTTTTTCAAGAATTTTCCTTTCCTTATCTATAACTAAGAATTCACTATTCGAGACAATTCTCAAAACGTTTGCATCAGAAATTGCATTCAGCAACTCGTGGTCAGAAACCAATTCATCTACTTTTGTCCAAGGACTAACATTAGGATCAACATCTCCTCCTCCTCCTCCACCTCCCTCTCCAGGCACTCTTACACATTGAAAAAGGCTAAGTAAGGTTATTGCAAAAAAGGTAATTTTTAGAATTCTCATTGTTTAAGATATATAATTTGGTCAAAGATTTGTGTCTTTTTTAAAAATCAAAATTATGCATTGTATTGCATAGATGCGAGTAATAAATCGACATTCCTGTAAAATTCACTACAATTACTATTCAATAGTAATCAACAAAAAGTTTGATATTTGGTTTTTTATCAATTCTCTATACAAATTTAGCCATTGTAGGCTAAGGCACACCGTGAGTTAAAATTTCATCTAATTCTTATATTTTCTAATTAAAATCTCTTCTCGTATGATCCAAAGGATTTCACTCGTTATATTCCTTTTCACATTTTCTTTTCAAACTAACTATGCCCAAAACTTTAAGGGGGAATTAACTTCAAATTTTAAAAATTCTGCTTTGCTTAAGGAGCAGTTCAAAAATTTTGAAGTTTTTGAATTAGACGCAAAATCTATAGATAGTCATTTTCAGGCCTCAAAGGGCGAATTTGACTTCAATCTAACGCTTAACAAAGAATTGAATTGGTCTTTTGATGTGATTGCAAATGATATTAAAAAACCAGGCTATTACATAAGAGTAAGTTCTGACATTGGAGAATATGATCTGCCTTTTGAAAAGGTCATTACCTTTTTAGCATACAACGATTCTGGCGCCAAAGCTCGATTTACAATCAATGATGAGTTCTTCTATGGATTGATCGAAGATGGGGAGAACACTTATTTTATTGAACCTCTAAATTATTTTGAACCAGAAGCTGACCAAAAACTATTCGTCATTTATGAACAAAAAGATGTAAACGAAATTGAGGGAAAAACTTGTGGTGCTGACGAAATGGTAAATAAAACTAAAGAAATTGATGTTCAAATTCAAAATAACCAAGAAGAATATGCTGGTAAAATGGCCTGCTATGAGGTGGACGTTAGATTGGCTGGAGATTGGTCAATGAACGTAAAAAAAGGAGGTGTTGGTGCAACGGTAAATTGGATGACAGGTGTGTTAAACAATGTAGCCACAAATTATGATGATGAATTTGGTAATGAACTTATTCTGTTTACAGGGAGCTCTTTTGTAACTGCAACTGCTGGTGGGGATCCGTGGTCTTCGACAACAAGTGCAGGCGCACTCTTGAATGAATTTACAAGTTGGGGTCAAGCTGGTGGTTTTGGCACCACCGACTTTGAAGTTGCCACCTTATGGACGGATCGAAACCTAAATGGCAGTACCATTGGTATAGCATGGGTAGGTGCAGTATGCACCAATTCAAAATATAATGTTTGTCAAGATTTCACTTCAAACGCATCAAATTTGAGGGTGCTTCAGGCGCACGAAATTGGCCATAATTTTGATGCAAACCATGATGCAAACGGTGCTCCATTCATTATGGCTCCCTCGGTAAACTCATCTACTTCTTGGTCAACAACGTCTATCAATGCTATTGATAATTATACAAATTTTGTAGCTGCAAATGGATGTTTCGGCCCATGTAATGGAGGAGGTGCACCAATAGCTGATTTTACCTCAAATGTATCAAATCCAACCTGTCAAGGAAGTTCTGTATTCTTTACAGATTTAAGTGCTGGAAATCCAACTAACTGGAGTTGGAGTTTCCCTGGAGGTACCCCTAACAATTCGAGTCAACCCGACCCAACTGTGACCTACAACGTACCAGGAATTTATAGCGTTACGTTGTCAGTTGCCAATGCAAGTGGGAGTGATACTTACACTGAAACGAACTACATAGAAGTGCCGGAGGCTGCAATTGCAAATTTCAATTCTATTGTTCAAGGTTTAACGGTAGATTTTGATAACACCTCTTCAAATGCCACAACCTATGATTGGGATTTTGGTGACGGAAATTCCAGTACTCAATATAGCCCGACACATACCTACGCCGCTCCTGGCACTTATTCTGTAACTTTATTGGCTGATAATGGATGTAGCGTAAACGGAAATACAAAAGCTGTAACAGTTGCAAATCCAATTCCATCCCCTGTTGCTGCTTTCTTTTCAGACCATAGTAATCCGACTTGTTCTGGAATCACCATTCAATTCACAGATGACAGTAGTAACAGTCCGGATAGTTGGAACTGGAACTTCCCAGGAGGGAATCCAAGCACTTCTACTGATCAAAACCCTATCGTGACTTATCCGACACCTGGACAATTTGATGTTTCGCTTATTGTTTCAAATACCGCTGGTTTTGATTCTCATATCGAAAATGACTTCGTTTTTGTTGGGCCAGATGCAATTGCTGATTTTTCATTTACATCAAACAATATAAATTCTTCAGCCACTTTCACCAATTTATCTGTTGATGCAGACGCCTATTTTTGGGATTTTGGGGATGGGAACACAAGCAATGAAGAAAACCCAGTACACGTTTATGGTACTTCCGGTACGTTTACTGTCACCTTAGAAGCAATTAATAGTTGTGGTAGTAATTTTTTCCAAGATGAGGTTGTAATTGATCCAGGTCCTCCACCAAATGCAGATTTTTTCTCTTCTCATTCTAATCCAGTTTGCGGTGGCGTGACGATTAATTTTACAGATGCTACTACCTTTAATCCAACAACTTGGCTTTGGGATTTCCCTGGAGGGAATCCAAGTACATCGACAGAACAAAACCCCGTTGTTGTTTATGACACTCCTGGAAATTATGATGTAACGCTTAGTGTTTCAAATCCTAATGGGTCAGATTCAGAAACTGAGTTTGATTATGTTGTAGTGGTTGGAGCGCCAAATTCAGATTTTACATCTGTAGCAAATGGCTTAACAGTTAATTTCACAAACACTACTAACAACGGCACTACATATAGCTGGAACTTTGGGGATGGAAATATGAGTACAGATCAGAATCCTTCTCACACTTATCTTTCAGGTGGAACTTACACGGTTGTTTTAAACTCCACAAACAATTGTGGAACAGATTCAGAAACAAAGCAAGTAGTGGTAACACCACCAATTCCTGCACCTGTTACGGATTTCACCTCGAATCAAACCAATCCTATTTGTAGCGGAACTGTGGTGAATTTCACGGATAATTCAACAAATTCACCGACCTCTTGGTCGTGGACATTTCAAGGAGGAACACCAGCTACTTCCACAGATCAAAATCCAGTTGTTACCTATAATACACCTGGCACTTATGAAGTAAGCTTGACCGCAACAAATGGTACAGGCTCAAATACCAAAACCAATCCTGGTCATATCGTAGTTGGTCCAAACGCAGTTTCAAATTTTGATTTTTCAAACAACGCGCTTCAAGTAACATTTACTAATACTTCAACCAATGCAAATTCCTACTTATGGGATTTTGGCGACGGCAATACAAGTGCAATGACATCTCCGGTACATACCTATCAATCTGGAGGAACTTTCAACGTAGTTTTGACAGCGACGAATGCATGCGGATCAAATACATCTACTAATGTAATAACAGTTGTACCAATGCCTGTTGCAAACTTTACCTCTAACCATACCAATCCTGTTTGTGGCGGCACAACAATTGCTTTCATGGATTCAAGTACAGGTTCACCTGCTTCATGGAATTGGAGTTTCCCTGGAGGAACACCAAGCACTTCTACTGACCAAAATCCAATGGTAACTTTCTCAACTCCAGGAACCTACAATGTAACTTTGGAGGTCACAAACGTCAGTGGAACCAATTCCAAGGTTGAAAATGGTTTTGTAGTCATTACACCACAAGCAACTTCAGATTACACGTTTGTACAAAATGATTTAAATGTAGTTTTCACAAATACTTCTCAAAATGCCACCAGTTTTAACTGGAATTTTGGGGATGGAAATACAAGCATTGCGCAAAATCCAAATTATACATACATGACTGCAGGAACTTATGCAGTTGTTTTAAATTCATCAAATCAATGTGGTTCGACATCAGTTACAAAGAATATCACTGTAACTGAACCGATTGTTCCACCAACAACAGACTTTACTTCAAACCATTCTAATCCAGTTTGCGGAGGTCAAGTTATCACCTTTACGGATAACAGTACGAATAGTCCTAACAGTTGGAGTTGGTCATTCCCTGGAGGAACACCAAGCACTTCTACTCAGCAAAATCCAACGATTACCTATTCCAATCCAGGGACTTATGAGGTTAGGCTGACAGCGACAAACTCAGCAGGTTCTGATACAAAAACAACTGCGGGTTTTGTGGTGGTTAGTGAAAATGCAGTTTCAAATTTTGGTTACACTGCAAATGCTCTTGAGATTACTTTCGATAATAATTCGACAAATAGTACAACCTATTTTTGGAATTTTGGGGATGGAAATTCCAGTGCAGTAGAAGCTCCAGTTCATACTTACACAATGGCTGGAACTTACACTGTAACCTTGGTTGCCACAAACAGCTGTGGAAGTAATACCTCAACACAAGTGATAAATGTTGTTCCAAGACCCGTTTCTGATTTTACCGCAAATCATGTAAATCCGATTTGTAGCGGAACCAACGTCGAGTTTGCTGATATAAGTTCTGGCTCTCCTACTTCTTGGAGTTGGTCTTTCCCAGGTGCAAACCCAGCTTCATCAACTGATCCAAATCCACAGGTAGTATATCCTAATCCTGGATTTTATGAGGTGTCTTTGACTGTAACAAATGCTTCTGGCTCAGATACCAAAACAGTTTCGAATTTTATTGAGGTAAGTCAAAATCCAACGGCTGCTTTCAGCTTTGTTGAAAACAATTTTGATGTTAGTTTTACAAATAATTCTACAAATGCCAACAGTTACCAATGGAATTTTGGGGATGGAAATTCCAGTATCATGGAAAATCCAACGCACACCTATTCTTCCGCTGGAACTTATCAGGTAGAATTGATCGCTACGAATCAATGTGCTTCAAATACTTTCACTCAAACAGTAAATGCAAGAGAACCCGTTCCTCCGCCAACATCTGATTTTGGAATAATCAATACAGGCGCATTATGCGCAGGTGGAATGGTTGGGTTTTCTGATTTAAGTACGGATAACCCTACTTCTTGGAGTTGGGAATTTCCTGGTGCCTCACCAGCCACCTCCGATCAACAAAATCCTTCAGTTGTTTATGCCGGTGCAGGTTCTTACGACGTAACCCTTACGGTAACGAATAGCGCAGGAACAGACACAAAAACGGTTTCTTCATTTGTAGTTATTAATGACGTTCCAGCAGTAAACTTTGCGTTTAGTGTAGATGAGTTTGAAGTTATTTTCTCAAATAATTCTACAAATGCAGATAGCTACTCTTGGGATTTTGGTGATGGAAATAATAGCACTGATGAGAATCCAACCTATATTTATTCAGGAGATGGTGACTTTGAAGTAACACTAAGCGCAACCAACGAATGTGGTACTACAACAGAAAGCAGAACTGTAACAATTGTTAGAACTCCAGTTCCTCCTGTTGGTGATTTCACCTCAGATGCTGGTAATCCAATTTGTCAGGACGATTTTGTTCAGTTTTCAGATCTCAGTACTGGAAATCCAACCAGTTGGTCTTGGGAATTCCCTGGAGGTACTCCAGCAACTTCCTCTGATCAAAATCCAAGTGTTCAATATGATACACCTGGAACTTATGATGCGATTCTTACAGTCACAAATATTGACGGAACGGATACCAAAACTATCAGTGGGCTTATCAATGTTTCTCCAAAACCAGTTGCAAACTTTGATTTTTCTACAGATGAGTTAAATGTAACGTTTGAAAATCTTTCTCAGTTTGGAGATTCTTACGAATGGAACTTTGGAGACGGAGAAACAAGTACAGATGAAAATCCAACTTATGCTTACGCAGATGAAGGTTCTTACGAAGTAATTTTGACTGTTACAAATGGTTGTGGAACTTCCACTCAAACCTTAAATGTGGCTGTGACGAGAGCGATGTCTCCTCCAATTTCAAATTTCAACCTTGAAAATTTAGGGACAATATGTGTGGGTTCTGAAGTTGTTTATATAGATGCAAGTGCTGGTAGCCCAACCGCTTGGGAATGGACTTTTGAAGGAGGAACACCTGCAAATTCAACGGAACAAAATCCGATTATAATTTACGATACTCCTGGGACTTATGATGTTACCCTGAGAGTTGTAAATGCAGGTGGTGATGACACGAAAACGGTTGAAAACTTCATTACTGTGGCGGCTGAGCCAACTGCTGGCTTTATGAGTTCTGCATCTAACTTAGAGGTAACTTTCCAAAATACTTCTCAAAACACCTCAACTTATAGTTGGGATTTTGGTGATGGAAATGTTAGTTCGGAAGAAAATCCGGTGTATGTGTTTAATGCATCAGGAACTTATGAAGTTTCGCTTACCGTAACAAATGATTGTGGCTCAAATACTTTCACGGAAACGATTGAAGTAATGGGGCCATCAAGTACTGACAATATTGATGAAATTTCTGAGATTGCAATTTATCCTAATCCAAACCCTGGCCAATTTTCTATTCAGATTGAAGGAGAACCATCAGAGTTTTTAGGAATAAAAGTTCTGAATAGTTTAGGTCAAGTTTTCTATACCGAAAAAGAAAGATTCAATTCTGGATTTTTGAAAAGAGAGATGGACTTGAATCTAAGTGCTGGGTTGTATTATATTCAGATTCAAAGAAATGATGAAACAGTTCTTAGAAAAATCGAAATTCAC
>CALDSS010000174.1 GCA_937924495.1 uncultured Saprospiraceae bacterium | reverse complement strand
GAAAGTAGTGAAAGGAGATTACACGAAAGGTTACAACACTATCACCGTATCAAGTGATGAGTTGTCAACAGGTGTAATGTACTACCAGTTAGATACAGACAACTTCTCACAGACTTTGAAAATGGTCGTGATTAAGTAATAACACATGAGCCTGTTTGGTTCTTAACAGAACAACAAGCAGGGATTATAATTTTAGTCAGAGCCGTCCCGGATGAATTTCCAGGACGGCTTTTTCTATAAAATTACTTTTAAAAATGTATTGCAGATTCTTATAAAATTAGGTACTTTTGCGCCCGCCTTTGAAAAAAGGAATTAATTCATCAAAAAGTTGATGTTCTAAACCACATGCCGATGTGGCGGAATTGGTAGACGCGCTGGATTCAAAATCCAGTTCACGCAAGTGAGTGAGGGTTCGATTCCCTCCGTCGGTACTTTTTTTAAATTCATTGAAATAATAGTTTACTATGCCTAAAATGAAGACGCATTCCAGTGCAAAGAAGCGTTTCAAAATCACTGGTTCAGGCAAAGTAAAGCGATTTCAGGCTAACACACGTCACAGATTGCGTAACCGTAGCAAACGTCAAAAATTAAATTTGAGAGGTTCTACTTTGGTTAGTGTAGCAGACGAGAAAAGAATGAAGTTGCTGCTTTGTAAAGCATAATTGGCTAAAGAGCTGATTATCATTTTTAAATCTTATTTTTTAACGAGAGTACAGGTCTCAAAGTGGATAAACTCGACTTCCCCCTGTACTGCACTAAAATCAATTGAAATATGCCTCGTTCAGTAAACTCCGTGGCTTCACGGAGACGACGAAAGAAAATCATGAAGATGGCTAAGGGTTACTGGGGTGCACGAAGTAAAGTGTACACAGTAGCTAAAAATGCCGTCGAGAAAGGTCTTCAATATGCCTACACAGGCCGTAAGTTGAAGAAAAGAGCATTCAGAAGATTGTGGATTGCTCGTATCAATGCAGGTGCTCGTGCTAATGGGACGACCTATTCAAGATTGATACACAACCTTTCGCAAAATGGAGTTGAACTCAACAGAAAAGTTTTGGCTGATTTAGCAATGAATAATCCAGAAACTTTCAAATCAGTAGTTGACTCTGTTACCAGCAAAAGCTAAGAAATTAGTTTTTTGAGTACAAAAGGGATAAAAGCGTTATGCTTTTATCCCTTTTTTTATGGGAGTCAAAATGAAAATTTTCATCATAAATCCAAGTTGCGTTCTAACTTAATCGAAGGAGGCAGGATAAAATTATTAGGTAGTTTCCCCTTTATTAGAGTCTAACCACAAGACCATAAAAATAGCCTACAAAATGCTATAAGAATCAACTCCAGATTCTCAAATAGCATAAAAAAAGGGATAGCAGTATTAAGTGCTATCCCTTCAGTAAAAATAAGTAGGGGTGAATGTATTAGAATCCAAGTCCTTTGATATCTTCTTTGGCCTTTTCGTTTTTGCGACGTTTTTTCCAAGCTCGTTTACGACGTTTTGAACGTTTCTTTTGAGCCATTTTTTTCAATTCAGCTTTTGTCGGAGGTCGATTTTCTGCTTTAAAGATATCGTATTTTTTATCGAAATCTAATCCGTATTTGTCAGTCATATTTACGGAAACCGTAAAACCCATAAAGAAATACCAATCTTGATTATCAGGGTTGCCGCGTTGTTGACCTCCCGGATTGGGCATATTCATTTGCATGTGCTCCGGGGTTCTGTAACTAAGTGCAGCAGCAGTTGTGTTTACGGCGCTAAGTGCCTCAATATCTGGGTAGTAACCACTGACGTCATCCAAAAAATCCGTAAAAGTTCTTCTTGCACCAAACTCAAACCCAAGATTGATTTTATTGCTCAAGCTAAATTTGAAACCTAAACCAAAAGGAATCACTGTCTGAAATTTGCTGTATCGAGTTTCATTACTAATACCTGCATGACCTTGCCCTTCTGTGCCTAAAGGCTGTAAATCATACCAATTGCCTCGCATTTGGGCTTGTGGATTGAAATACATTCCACCTATTCCCGCAAATAAATATGGTGAACTCGTTTTTTGCTCTCTAATGGCATAAGGAAGCAGGTTGAATTCAAATTGAGTTGAAAATTCTACGATGTTGGTTCTGAAATTTAGATTGCGAATCTGTGTTTCTACAAATTTGGAATTAGCATCGTCACCAGTGATTTCTCCTTTAAATAAATTCGCTTTAAGCGAAAAATACCTCGAAGAATTATACCGAACAGATACACCCAATGCGTGGTTGTATTCATGTGGCACCAGTGCTGAACCATCATTTAAATCACCTTTATAATTGGATGCTCCCAGAAAGGCGCCTACTTCATAATATTGACCAGAAGCACCTTGGCAGGATAGGATAAGTACGAAGAGTAAAAACAATCTTCCCATAACTCTAATTTTTTGGATTCTATATTAGAGTCACTTCATATATGATGCCAAAATTTAATATGAGGCTTCACAGCAGAAAAGTGCACGGTAAAAGGCGCGATATAATTTAATGAGCAATGATATAATGGAGTTTTAGCCAGTTATCGCTTTTATGCCTGGTAAAGCTTTTCCTTCCAAATACTCCAACATGGCTCCACCTCCAGTCGAGACGAAGCTTACTTGATTAGCCAATTCTAATTGATTGATAGCTGCAACAGAATCGCCACCACCAATTAGAGAGAAAGCACCATTTTCGGCAGTAGCTTTGGCGACTGCTTGTGCAATTACTTTAGTACCGTTTGAGAAATTAGACATTTCAAAAACACCCATTGGGCCATTCCAAAGGATAGTTGCAGAGTTTTCAATTACGTCAATAAACTTTGCTTGGGCTTCTGGCCCAATATCCAGTCCCATCCAATCATTTGGAATATTATTGCTCTCCATGGTAAGTATTTTGGCTTCATTAGAAAACTGATCGGCAATAATAGAGTCAGTTGGCAAATGTATATCAACTCCTTTCTTTTTAGCTTTCGCTAATAATTTCAAAGCCAATTCAAGTCGGTCATTCTCTACCAAAGAATTGCCCACATTGCCGCCTTGCGCTTTTACGAAAGTATAAGCCATTCCCCCTCCAATGATGATATTGTTGGCAAAATCAATCAATCTTTCTAAAAGCAAAATCTTATCACTCACCTTAGCTCCACCAACGATAGCAGTCAATGGGCGAGCTGGGTTGTTGAGGACTTTATTGGCATTTTCGATTTCTTTTTCAATTAAAAAACCGAATGATTTTTCTTTTGGTAGGAAAAAATTGGCCACTACGGCCGTAGAAGCATGTGCTCGGTGAGCCGTTCCAAAAGCATCGTTTACGTATAAATCCACTCGTTGAGCCAAGTCATGTGCCATTTTATCATCTCCTTTCGATTCACCTTTTTCAAAACGCGTATTTTCTAATAGGAGTACCTCACCTGGTTGAAGTGCTTTGATAGCAGCAGTTGACTTGGGGCCGATCGTGTCTTCTGCAAACTGAACTTCTCGTTCTAATTTCTTGGAAAGCGTTGGAATAATATGCTTTAGGGTGAATCTTTCCACATTGATACTACCGTCTTCTTTTAATTTCTTTTGAGGCCGCCCCAAATGAGAGCAAAGCACTACGGCTGCTCCATCCTCCAATAATTTTTTTATTGTAGGCAAAGCCGCTGTGATACGTGTATCATCAGTCACCTCAAAGTCGCTATTCAAGGGGACATTAAAGTCCACTCTTACCAAAACTTTTTTATTCTTTACTTTCAATTTCATGTTTAAATGAGTAAGGTTTCGAATCTCGTATTTACTAAGTAAATCTAAATCAATAATTTAGAACAAGCTATTTTTGCTTTTTCCTTTTAAAATTCTTTAGAAGAAGAAATTACTGCGCATCTTGAGCTAACTTATTAATTCCACTTTACTAAACCGAAATGTTTCAGAGTGATCTTGGAATTATTACTTAAAAAAATATGTTGAATGGGAAGGAAGTGCGAAAATAAATTTAATCCTTTAATAGAGGGTAAATTTTCATGGAAGTATTTTAAAATTCTAATTTTGTTGTGGAATTTCACCAGAGTGATAAAAAAAGACCATTAATGGCCAAGAATAACTTTACAATAGGTTCGAAGGAGAAAGGTAATTTAAGTACCGACCAAGAGTATGCGGTGATTGTGGGTTTGATTCAGCAGAATCAGACGGCAGAGGAGGTTGAGGAATACCTCGATGAGTTAGAGTTTTTGGCCTTGACTGCAGGGGCAAAGGTTAGAGCCCGTTTCACCCAAAAAATGTCTAATCCTAATCGAAGAACCTTCGTTGGTAGCGGAAAAGCAGAAGAAATTGCTGAGTACGTGGAGAAATACGAAGACATCACGATGGTCATTTTTGATGATGATTTGACGGGGAAGCAGACAGGTATCTTGGAGGAAATGATGAAAGTGAAAATCGTTGACCGAACGACCTTGATTCTTGATATTTTCGCCAGCAGAGCGCAGACAGCTCAGGCGCAAACTCAGGTAGAGTTGGCTCAGATGCAATATTTACTACCACGCTTGAGAGGGCTCTGGACGCACTTGGAACGCCAAAAAGGGGGTATCGGGATGCGCGGACCGGGTGAGAAAGAGATTGAGACGGATAGACGGATTGTTCGAGATGTAATTTCCAAGCTAAAAAAACGATTGGAAAAAATTGATAAACAAAGTCAAATCAGAAGAAAAGGAAGGGGGGACCAAATTCGAGTGGCGCTGGTCGGTTATACGAACGTAGGCAAAAGTACTCTGATGACTATCCTTTCCAAATCAGAAGTTTTTGCAGAAAATAAACTATTTGCGACTTTGGATACTACTGTCCGAAAAGTCGTTTTTGATAGAATGCCGTTTTTGTTAAGTGATACGGTTGGGTTCATTCGAAAATTACCGACGCATTTGGTGGAGAGTTTTAAATCAACTTTAGATGAGGTGAGGGAGAGTGATATTTTGGTACATGTGGTAGATTTAGCACATCCGCAGTTTGAAGATCATATTGACACGGTCAACAGAACGCTTGCCGATATCGATACTGGAGATAAACCAACTATTCTCGTTTTTAATAAAATGGATTTGTATCGTAAAAGAAACTTTGATGAATTGCTGGACGAGCAAACCAAAGAGGACTTAATGAAAGAACTCCAAACTGCTGTCAGCAAACGAATGGATAGTGATACGATTTTTATTTCCGCGAAGACGGGAGAAAACATGGCGGAGTTTAAGAAATTGTTGGAAGCTAAGGTCAAAGATCAATATCAGGTGCGATATCCGTACTTAGCTAAACGATGGTGAATTAGTTAATTGAGTTGATTAGGTTAATTGGTTGATAAATCAGGAGAATTAGGTATTCTGCAACACAAATTTATTTCCTCCGTTCTCGAATGAATAGTCTTTATTCAGAAATATGTTGTAGAGCAAACAGTGCTTATTTTATCGATAATTGAGGCAAAAAATTTAAGAATAGCTTAGCTATTGTTCAATTTTTTATCGAAAAGTAGCGGAAAAAGAAGTATTTGAATTGCACACAAATTATTTCAGAATAAAGACTAATACAAGACACCCAAATTTGTTTTAAATTTGGACATCTGTGAACAAAACTCTACTCCATGACTCGTAATACCCTTATTGCACTATTCTTTTCCTTTCTTTTCTTTTTTGGTTGTAATCCTAATGCTTCAGAAGAAGTCAGCTATAAATATTACGACAATACGGTGCGTGTACGGCTAAACAGAGAGCCAGCTACAGTCAATGCGTTGCTTTCTCCTACAAGAGCGGCAAGAATGGTTTGGGATTTATTATACATGGAATTGTTGGATTTTGACCCTGAGACCCTAGAAATGACACCTCAGTTGGTAAAGAATAGTCCTATTGTGAAAGAAATTTCTGCTGGGCCATTGAGTGGAGGAAATTCTTTTGAATTTGAACTTAGAGAGGAGGCTGCTTGGGATGATGGTACTCCGATTACGGCACAAGATGTTGCTTTCTCTATAAAAATGGTACTGATCCAAGCATCCCATCCTGGTTACAGTTCTTATTATGAGTATGTGAAAGATTTTGAATCTGATGCTGGAAATCCAAGAAAATTCAAGGTGTTTACAGACCAGAAATATATGTTAAATGAAGCTTCCATTTCTAATACATTTGTTGTTCAAGAAGGCTCAATTGACCCAACTGGTATTTTGAAAAAATATACAATTCCTCAATTAAGTAGTGCTGAAATAGAGCAAATTTCTAAATCTGAAGAAATTCAGAAATTTATTGAAAATTATAGATCCGCTAAGTTTACGAGCGAGGCGGGAGTGAACAGTTGTGGCCCTTATTATTTTGATACATGGGAAAGCGGCCAGTTCATTAGATTGATAAAAAAGAAAAACTGGTGGGGTGAAAAAGTGAACTCTTCTTCTCGACTTTTTGACAATGAACCGGATACGATTATTTATAAAATAATTCCTGACTTGGCTGCTTCTATTAATGCCTTGAAAGAAGGAGAAATTGATGTCGCCAATAGCATTGAGTCGCAAGCTTACATTGATTTCAAAGAGAATTCTGAGGCCGCTAATAACTATGAATTTCATAGTCCGTCAACTTCTACGATTTTCTTTGTGGCCTTCAATACAAAAAATCCAAAACTATCGGACGTTCGCTTGCGACGGGCAGTAGCTCGATTGATGAACGTAGATGACTTTATAGAAAATTTTTATGGAGGATTTGGAGAACGGATCACAGTGCCGATACCGAATCATGCTCCTTATCATAACAAAGATTTAGTACCGATTAAACTTGATCTTGAAGAGGCAAAAACACTGATAGGAGAGGCTGGTTGGGCAGATAGCGATAGCGATGGTTTTGTAGATAAAAATGGAGATAATCTATCAATAGAAATTTTGATTCCGGGTTCTAAGGCATCTGAAAATATTGCTACCATTTTGCAAAGCAATATGAAAAAAGTAGGGATTGATGCAACTGTGAAATCTACTCGTAAGGCTGGTGTGCTTTCAAGAAAAAAAGAATACGAAATGTATGTAGGAGCTCGTGGGCTTGATATCGGTTTAGTCGAATTGAAACAAGAGTATCATTCGGAAAGCGATATACCTGGTGGATTCAACATCATGGGTTTCGGAAGTGAGAAAACAGACGCCATGATTGACGAATTGCGGGTGACATTGGATGAGGAAAAACGAAATAAATTATACAAAGAAATACAGGCAGAAATCTACAATGCCCAACCTGCTATTTATCTTTTTTCTCCAAAGGAAAGGTTGGCTATCCATAAACGATTTGAAGCAGAAACTTCGTTGAAGCGACCTTCATTTCACGTGAACTCCTTTAAATTGAAAAAGTAAAATGTCTTAGGATTTCGTGAGATCGAGAAATCGAGAGTTCGAGAAGAAAATATTTTCTTTTTAGCAAAATTGCTAAAAAGTTGAATCGCTCTCGAACTCTCGGTTTCCCGAACTCTCGGTTTCCTTTCATCACATCCCAATACTAATTCCTCCTCCTCCTTCCTCATCATTATTAGAGGAGATATTCAAGCCAGAGGCGATACCGACTCTAAAAAAGATACCTTCATACTTGCCATCCAAAAAGGAAGTCCCAACTTCTGCACGGAAGATTTTATAAATATTATCCAAGCCATATCCCAGTTCGATGTAATGATCGGTACTTGGAGTTTTTAGATAACTGATCATGAGGTTTTCTTTAAGGCCAAGCATCCATGCTTCTGGAATTTGAGTGATGAGCAAATTTCGAAATTGTTGGAAGGCATGCAGCTCAAAAAATTGAGCTCCAGTGCTGTGCTGATAATAAGGAAGTGCTCTGAAGTTTCCAACAGGTTTCTCAAACATTATCACGGTTTGATTGCCCCTAAAGTGATGAAAATCAGGGAAATACAATTGGTTTTTATTTAAAAACGTCCCTGCCGAAACTTCTAACATTAATCGACTGCCTGCTGGGAATTCATGGTCTAAATTGACCTGACCCGTCACTAAATCATAATCCACTTCACTCCCCAATGTTTTATTGAATCCTTTGCGATAAGTGAGTTGGAATTCAGGGCCGGAGTTGGCTCTTATTCTTCGTTCGCCGTTGGAAACGAAATAATCTTTAAAAGGTGCCCAGCTGATATTTGCACTCCCAACCAAAGCAGAGTGCTGATCAAATTGAGTTTGATTAAGTTCCAAATTAAATGGATTGTTTGGCGTAAATTCTCTATTGTCTCTATCTCTCCAAGGTTTTGCATTTTCATTGTTGAAAAGGGCAGTTCTGTCAGACCATTCGATTTGAATACCTCCCGAAAAGCGATCAGACCATTGGCCTTCAATCTTTCCGTTCCAATATCTTTTTTGATAAAATTTGGCCAAGTTATTTTCCCAATAAAGCGAAAACCAAGTTTCTTCACTCAACAAGTCAACTGGATTTTCTGGATTGAATTGGAAGATGGCATCTCCGATATCTGTGCTGATTTTATAATTTCTAAATTTCTTTTTTTGTTCAAATTTCACTTCCACATTCCCATCCTGAACCAATGAGCCAAAGGCAATGTTATAGGTTGGATTGATGGAGAATTTTTGATGCTTCCCGATTTTAGTTCGCAATGAAAAAGGAATACTGGTATTCCATCTTTCGACTGGATTGTAATTCGTTCTTTCAATAATAGAATGAATTCTAAAATCAGTTTTTTTAGTAATTTTAAAGGTATTTCCAGAAATCAAAGTGCCGAAAAATCCGCCAATAATTGAGCTACCTCCGCTTTCTTGTTTTTCTGTTTTTAAAGAATCTTTTTGTTTGTTGACTACCGCCATGCTGTCCCGAACTTGATAGGATTTTAATTCATAAGTCGTAAGCGGCAATGGCCTAACGGCATCCCAAAAAGTTGAGTCTTTTACTTGCGAAGCGGAGTCAATTTCAAAAGTTCGAGTTTGCTCCTCTACAATTTTGGTTTCCTCTTTTTGCTGTTCTTTCAGTTTTTCTTTTCGTTCTCTGCGCTCTTCTTTTCGATATTCCTTCATCATTTTTCGCATCTCCTTTCGCGTAAGCGGCTCGCCAGAAGCCAAGCGTTCTTGCATGTTGGATTTATCTCCTTTCTTTTGATTGGCTTTGATTTCTTCGGCCAATTCTTTTTCAATTTTTTCGTCAATTAGTTTGAAATCGGCTTCCAAGTCAGGATTGAGTGCAATCGCATAATCACTCGTAGTGGCGAGATAATTATATTCAAAATCAAA
>CALDSS010000173.1 GCA_937924495.1 uncultured Saprospiraceae bacterium | reverse complement strand
CGCAAACGGTATTTTTAGAAGATGCTGCCTCCTCTGCATCTATCGCTAAGACATCTGACAATGAAGTTAATATTTCACTGGTTTAAGGTGCGTTTGGAGAAGTATATAATTTTAATGCAACTATTGATTCAGATTCGTCTTTTGTGATTCCTGAATTTGTTTCGGATACTGATACCCTTCGAGGTTCTGGGAAATTGGTTGGTAACCTTAGAATTTTCTTAGGTGATGGTTGTGTTGTTTTAGGAAACGAAACGGCTACTACGCTTTTTGAAGAGCAATAAACTTTTCTTTTTAAGGGATTACTTGTCATAAAAAATAACCCCATTCAGTATTACTGGATGGGGTTATTTTTTTGGGTTGAGGTGGTTTTCTTTTGATTAAGTTAATTGAGAAACTCAGTGACCTTTTCAGGCGGTGACTTTCCGTCACCTCCTGAATTTGAAAAAAGGTAAGATATTGATAATCAATTGGTTATCGTCATTAGAAATAAAAATACCCTATCCAATCTAAATTGAATAGGGCATTTTTATTGAGTTTACTCTCCTTTAAGTGTCCACCGCAAACGTGTATAATAGTTTATCTCCTTTTCAATTTTCCGTAGTTCTTGTTTTTCCAAGCTATAAAACGATTTATCATATCTTTCAAAAGAAAGCGCATCCAATTCTTCCAAAATTTTCTTTACCTTTTTATCATTATATTCTGACTTAGAGACATCTTTTCCCTGCTTTCGTTTGTATTCGATATTTCCTCTTCTCATCAAATTGGTTAAAATTACCCGTTCTTCCTCTTTTAAATTTTTGACAAAATTGGATACACTATCCTGAATTTCTGGCGGAGCATTTGTTTTATACTCGAACATCAGATCAACTATCATTTGTAAAGAGTCGTGCCGTGCATTTTCAGCAATTCTATTACGGTAATTGTCGAGAGTAGCTTGATCGACATAAGTGCAGGAAGCTAAACCTATCAATAGGCAAATTATAGCAAATAACTTTTGCATAGTTTTTCTTCAAAAATAGGGAAAAAATGATTGGGCTGAAAAAGCTTACCGCACCAAAACCGTTAACACCGTCTTCACCACTCGTTCCTGCTCTGTCAAATCACCATATTTTGTATTTTCCAGTTTTGAAAATTGTTGATTAAAAGCGGAGGCGAATTGATGGACAGCTTCCTCCTGTGTTTCTCCTTTTGCAGAAAGATGAAGGAGTTCTGAGGCGAGCGAATAAGCATCCTCAGATTTTTGGAGCGAACAATACACAGGGGAGGTTAATTCAAATTTGCGCTCTGGCGTTTCTATTTTTTCAAAAACGTAGGAAAGTTTCGTTGCTTCATTTTCAAAAATTTCGGCGATGGCTTTGCGCTCTTTGCCGTTTTGTTTGGTGAGTTTGATGCGGCCGTAAACGTACTCCGTATCAATTGGGGCAGCTTCTACTTTGGTATCTAAAATTTGTTGACGAATCTCTTTCGTGTATTTTCTGACTTTGAATTTTGGTTTGAATCCTTTTTTCGAGTCAAAATTTCCAAAAGCAACTTTGGGCGTTTTCAAACTATCCACAAATCCGAAAAAGGATTTCGCTACTTTTTTGCGCGTAGCCGTTTCTGGAAAAATAGCATTCAGTTGCTCATAATTTCCTGAATCTGCCATACTGATTAAGTTTTCGAATGACTTCGAAATTTCTTTGCGTTGTTCCATCGCATCACCGCCTACCACAGACTGCACCTGCTTGGTAAAACTAAACCCAGGAATGACTCCATCTGGCTGAAAATCAGTGAGTTCGAGCTGAAAATTCGAACGGTCAAATCCTTCTTCTTCTGGCAATTCGCACTCCACCAAGGTGTCAATCACAGTTTGAAGATTCTTTGCTAACTCAGCGAAATATTTGAGGGGCAAAGAATTGTTTTTACCAATCTCCCCTCCAATCTGCATGTAAACGGTTTTGTTGAAATTCATTTTTCTCACGTTTTATTGGGAATTCGGGAGATCGAGAAATCGTGATTTCGAGATTTCGAGATATAATTTACAACATAACAATTTCCCGTTTTCCCGTTTTCTCGAATTTTCGAAATCCGAATTTTGGTTCAGAAATTAAAACAACTCAAGCGCTTTCTTCACCTCTGTTACGGGCAACTTGCATACCTTGTTTTGGCAAACATAAATCATCGTTTCGCCTTCCAAAAGTTTTCCTTCCAAAAGTTCTAAACTTCCCTCATTTTTTCCGCCAAGGAGAAAAGCATTGGGGATATAATTTTCAGAAATGGACTTGCGAATGGCATCGTGATTATCTCCAACAATGGCGACTTCATAAGGTGGATTTACGATATCGAGCCACAGCTGAAACCAATTGGCATAAAACCCCACCTCTGCTCCTTCATCAAATTTGCCAGTCATGTTATGTAGCATTTGCGTAGCAGTTTCTTTCCATTCTTCTTTGTAGAGATAAGTACCGAGGGCATACAATCCACGCGCCATCGTAGAGTTACTGGCAGGGATGACATTATCAGTCAATTCCATTTTTCGGGCAATGAGTTCGGGGTCGAGATTGGAAGTAAAAAAGAACATACCCGATTTTTCATCTTTAAAATGAGTGATGGCGTAATTGGCCAATTGCTCAGCTGAGCGCAACCATTTTTCATCAAACGTAATTTCATACAATGCCACAAAACCTTGAATAGCATTGGCATAATCATCTAAAAAGGCATTGATGACGGATTTGCCATCTTTATAATTACGATTGAGACGGCCATCCTTTTGCATCATGTTTTCCAGAAGGAATTCACCGTTTTGGATAGCTATTTTTCTATAATGTTCATTGCCAATGGCTCGATAGGCATCGCAATAGCCTTTGAGCATCAGACCATTCCAAGAGGTCAAAACTTTATCATCCAAACCAGGGCGGATACGCGATGCACGTGCGTTGAACAATTTCTCTTTGGAGGTAATGATGGAAGTGATTAAATCTGCTTCAGAAATGTCGAATTTTTTGGCAACCTCGGCTGCTGATTTTCTCATAATCAGAGTGTTGTTTCCATGCTCCCAATTGCCACGTGCTTTTACATCATAATATTCTGAAAAGTATTTAATCGCTGTTTCATCTCCTAAAACAGAATCGATTTCTGATTTTTTCCAAACGTAAAACTTGCCTTCTTCTCCTTCGCTGTCAGCATCAAGCGAAGAATAAAAACCTCCTGATTTGTCCATCAATTCTCGTTCGATAAAATTGAGTGTTTCTACCACTCGCTCTTGATACATTGGGTTTTTAGTGTGCTGAAGAGCATGGCTGTATAAACTCACCAACTGACCATTATCATAAAGCATTTTTTCAAAATGAGGAATATGCCACTCATCATCGACGGAGTAACGGGCGAATCCACCTCCAATATGATCATAAATGCCACCCATCGCCATGTTGTCGAGCGCAGCGTAAAGTACTTTTTCAGTTTTTGGATCAGGGTTGAAGTGTTGCCATTTTAATGCAAACTCCCACGCTGCTGGCATGGGAAATTTTGGGCTCGAAGTTCTGATGCCTCCTTTTTTACCATCTGCTCTTACTTGAAATTTGGCAATTGACTCGTCCAGTTTGTCTCTTGTAAAATTGATGTCGCCACCGTTGAAAGTAATATTGTCTGAACTTTTGATGCCTTCTTGCAATTGAGCAGCGTACTCTTTCAGTTTTTCACTTTCCTCTTTTTTCGATTTTATAAAATACTCCAACACCTCCATCCATTTCTTTTTTGGAAAGTAAGTACCTGCCCACACAGGTCGGCCATCGGGTAGGGCAATGGCATTCAGCGGCCAGCCACATCCACGACCACTGGCCAATTGACAAGCAGTCATATAGACTTCATCCACATCAGGCCGCTCTTCTCTATCCACTTTGATGCTGACGAAATTATCATTCATAATTTTCGCGACAGCGGTATCTTCAAATGACTCATGCTCCATCACATGACACCAATGACAGGCGGCATACCCAACGGAAATAATTATGAGTTTATCTTCCTTTTGAGCTTTGGCCAAAGCATCTTCTCCCCACGGATACCAATCGACTGGGTTGTGTGCATGTTGTAGAAGGTAAGGACTGCTTTCATTCACCAACGCATTAGTGTAAAGGTGACTGCCCCCATGGTTAGGGGATTGGGAATTGCAGGCGAGAAGGAAGAGAGTGATAAGAAATGAGAATATGTACTTGAGGCTCATTTTTGATATTTTTTGAGAGCAAACATCTTAAATATTATGTTATCTTCGGTATAACTATCATTGTTAACTAAATTTTTAATTATGAAAAGACAAATTTTTCTTTCTTTCTTTCTTTCTTCATTCTAATCACTTTGGGCAATTCACAGACTTCGAGGTGTAGCCAGCCATTAACAAATCAAGCAGAGTATCGCTATGAAAGAGTTGATGGGTGTTGCTTTGAGTTTACGCCTTGTGAGGATGGAAATTGGTCACATTGGGGTTTTGGTGACGGATCACCAGCAGTGCCCTCTCCAGCTGGAGAGTCTGTAACACATTGTTTTCCATGTAGTGGCACTGCCTTTGTTGTGACTCGAAGTGTAACATGGCAAGGGACTCCATACTCTTTTGGTCAGACTGTGTATACTGATTGTAGTTTTATAACTGCAAGTTTTGAGTATGATGTTATTGCTTTCTCTGGTTGCCCAGATCCGTTTGTTGGTTGTCACGATTGCGAGTCGGTAACATTGCAATTTACAGACACCTCTTTTTCGGATAATCAAATAGTTTCTTGGAATTGGCAACTTAGAATTAATGGTTCCATTCATTCAACCTCTTCCTTACAAAATCCTGTTTTTACAATTAGTGATTGGGAATGGAATACGGGTAATTTCATTGATGTTACCTTAACAGTTACAGATGAATGTAATGATAGGCACTCAATTAGAGAAGAAATCAGAGGCACCTGCTAATTTTATTGTAAATTTAAAATCTAATTATCATGAGACTTATACTAATAATTATATACACTCTATCTATTTTATCTTTTCTCGATGCGCAAGATCAATTTAAATCGAAAATTTCAAAATATAATCATGACGGTATTGAATTTGGATCTCAAACTTTCGGAACCGAGTTTGAATTTCTCATATTAGGTGAACAAAATGGGGCTACTACTGTAGGCTTACATTTCGATTCAGTGAATTTACCTGAAAATTCGATAGTTGATTCTGCTTATTTACAGTTTTCGTCAGCTGAAAATTCAGTTTTTGATGATGAGATTCAAATTAGTATTGAGCTAAATGGTCAATCAAGTCCATTTCCTGATGGCGGATTAAGTATTCTTTGGGCAAGAGAAAAATCAGAAAATTGGATAGATTGGAAAATTTCAGGTCTTTGGCAAATCAATGATCGGACTGATGGGCAAAGAACCACAGATATAAAAGAATTAGTTTCGGAGGTAAAGAATCTCCCAGAGTGGAAGTCTGGAAACCCAATGACTTTCTTTCTTTTCTCAGAATTCCAAACTGGTATTGAACTTTGGGCCTTTGACGCTGGCTTCGAAGAACATTATCCTGAGTTAATAATTTATTATTCAACCCCATCGAGTACACAAATAGAGGAATTAGAAAAAGAGTTAAGTTTAAAACCCAACCCTTTTTCAACTGAATTGATTTTGGATGGAAATCTGAAATCGAGAAAAGGAGTTAGTTTAAGCTTCTTCAATTCTATTGGTGCAAAGATTTATGAGGCAGAAATCAATGGAGCTGAAAATATTCAAGCAGATTTTTTACCAAATGGTCTCTATTTTGTTCAAATTAAATCAGATGATGAAATTTTGAAAACAGAGAAAATGATAAAGGTTCAATAGGTTTATCCTTTTGATATTCCTTGTTGATGGTCTGTGCTGAATAGTACAGACCATTTTTATTTTATCATTTGCATGAATGATAATATGAACCAATTTCCAAATATAAGGTTAAGCCTTTTGAATTTTTTTTTGACTTCAGGCAACCCTTTTTGATTTGTCTGCATATTAACTACAACACGATTTCTGAACGTTTGAAAAACCTAACCAACATACAACAACTCATACAACAAGTTTTAGACGGCCAAAAAAAGGCTGCCAGCGAATTGTATGAAGCATATAAGCGCCCTCTTTTTGTGGTGTGCCTAAGGTATGCGAGCGACAGAAGTCGAGCACAAGATTACCTTCAAGAAGCATTTATTAGTATTTTTAAAAATCTTAAACAATTCGATAGCTCAAAAGGAGCATTCGAATCATGGGCCAAGCGAGTAACTATTAATACTTGTTTGATGGATTTGAGAAAAAATACTTTGTATGCGGTGAATATTTCGGAGGCCGTGCAAGTGGAGTCAGATATGGAAGATGCGCTTTCATCGATGTCATTAAAAGAGATGCTCGAATTGATTCAGCAACTGCCCGAGGGGTACAAAACCGTTTTCAATATGTATGTGATTGACGGTTTTAGCCATCGAGAAATTGCGGAAAAACTTGGAGTTTCTATCAACACCTCTAAGACCCAATTGATGAAAGCACGTTTATTACTTCAAAAAAAAATTAACACAGCCCAACGTATTATGTTGGGTCAAAATCATGGATAGATTTGATGATATATGGAAAAACCGCTTCAATGAAGGTGAAGACCTTCCTGAAGACTTTGGTACTCCCGATGATTCGGTCTGGAAAGAGATTGAGCGAAACATTGAGCCGAAACCAAAACGCAAAAGTTGGCTCTGGTGGCTGGTTGGGATGGGTTTGTTCATCATTCTTTTCGCTATCTTAAGTTCAAAAGCCTATAATACAGATTTCAATTATCAACGGTCTTCTCATCCACAATTGATGAGTGCCCTAACTGTGGATTTTGATAAAAAAAAGAAAGAAAGAAAAATTAAGGAGGAAGTTGATCAACTATCAATAAAAAAAAATTCGGCTGTTTTTAATATTTCAAAAACAAAGAAAGAGTGGCCATCTCAGGAAGCCGATAATCAGTTTGTTATAAATGAAGTTTTGGTAAAAGAATTTGTTCAGACTCCCAATATATCAGCCAATGAGATGGTCCTTTCTGAAAAAGTAGAGAAAGTAATTAATGTTGAAAAGTTGTCAGATAATAATACCTCTAAATCGCTCAGCACACAAATTGATGCTTTAGTAGTTTTAGAAAATGAATTGTTTGTTTTAGAAAGTACTTCAATTGATTTGCCCAATTTTTCAATGGCAAAAATTATAGAGCCTATTCAATCTAATTCTAAATTTTCGGTAGCACCTGTAGTTGGTGGTGTTTATTGGAGGCATCGTATCAGTGAGCACTATACTTCGGATTTGTCTGCTTTTGAGTTCAATTACTCCGATGAAATAGGGTGGACGTCAGGTTTGAAATTAGGTTTAAGTTTAGGAAAATATTTTGAAATTAATACCGGACTTCAATATGCTCAAATTGAAGTTGCCTCAGGTCACAATTCAGAAATTGGTTACAATCCAAATTTGGAAGCTGGAAATAAATCGAATAGCTACGATTTGACCTTGGCCACACCTTATGGTTTGACAGAGGCTTCATTTGTACTCAATAGAAGTAGTGATGTCGGTTCTGATGAAGTGCCATTGAAAGTTGATTTTTTTTCAGGCCATACGGTTACAAACCTTTCGGCACCGATTGAGATTAAATTTTCTCCTTACGGGAAAAAAAGAACTTGGCAGCCGTTTGTTGGAATAGGAGCAGGATTCAATTATATTTCAAAAATCCAAAACCAAATAAACAATATAGACACCCATCATTCAGCCATCACTTTTGACCGGAATGCTCAAAGTTTTTCAAATTCAGAAATCAAAAAAACTTTTTATGATCTGAGAGGAAGTGCGGGTTTGGGGTATCAATTTTCAAACAAGAATCAGCTGAATTTTAATTATAGTTATGCAAGAGGTCTCAACGCTGTCTTTGAACTGCAGCAATATCGTACAGCAATAGACCAGCATTATTTTACTGTAGAGCTTAAGCGCTCTTTCTAATTTTTTCTCCCTACATTTTTCTGGCAATTAGTTTTCTATCAATGTATCAGATTTACCTGCGGGTATTTATGTGTTGAGAATGATTTCTGATAGCTCGATTTCTAAATCAACTTTGGTAATAGAGTAGAATAGTAATGTTTTTTTAAGCATAAATTGTTTTGATTTTCTCAAAGCGCGAAGGGCATTGATCTTCGCGTTTTATTTTTGTTTCAAATCCCCACGCTCATATCGATTCGTCCCACGCAACGCCTTTTTAACTTTCCAAGAACGAATTGCATCTGCTTTTTTCAAAGAAGGATTATCTGCCAAAAAATCTCTGATGTAGGTATTGTATTCGAGTGAAGGAGGGATAACTTTAGGAGTAGTACGATTTTTCATTTCTAATTGAATGACTTCCCATTGTTCTATGGCTTCGCCAAGGGTTTTGCGACATTGGTTTTCATCCAATCCATGAATTTTAAATTAAAAGAAAATTTCCGAGTGGTGTGATCTTGGAAGAAGTGGCGAACGTTTTGACAATTTTTATAATTGTCGGTAATGGTTGTTTCTAAACTGAGTGGTGCATTTGCCCAATCAAAATTGGAGGTAGCTCTTTTACTTTTTGAAATAGGTTTTAGCTTTTCTCCAGTTTTTAAAAAATGAGTGATACGATCAGTGATTTCTTTTTTCTTGCCTGCGGTGCTCAATTTATTTGCTCTGCAAAAACCGGTCAGTTCTTCTTTTAACCAATAATGCAATGACCTTTTTTCTTTTTGCAGAATTACAAACAGGTGTTCAGTTGCGAGCCTTTGACGCCGGTTTCGAAGAACATTACCCTGAGTTGATAATTTATTACTCAACCCCATCGAGTACATTATTAGAGGAATTAGAAAAAGAGTTAAGTTTGAAACCCAATCCTTTTTCAACTGAATTGATTTTGGATGGAAATCTGAAGTCAAGAAAAGGAGTTGGTTTAAGTTTCTTCAATTCTATTGGTGCAAAGGTTTATGAGAGAGAAATCAATGGAGCTGAAAATATTCAAGCAGATTTTTTGCCAAATGGTCTCTATTTTGTTCAAATAAAATCAGATGGTAAAATTTTGAAAACAGAAAAGTTAATAAAGGTGCAATAGAAACATTTTTTTGAAAAATAAAAACCCCGAATGCTCTTGCGAACATTCGGGGTTTAGAAATTGAAATTTAATTTCTCAAATTAGAATTTATAAGTCAATCCAACTCTCAAGTCAATTGGCAATTGAACAATATCTTCTGGCGCTAATAGGTCATAATTCAACTGAATTTCGTAACCCCATTTTGAGAAGCCAGCACTATTGTAACCGATACCGATGTAGGCTGCTGGGTCGAAAGCTCTTCCTGTTTCAATATTATCGTTTGCATCAATTTTTGGAAATTGATTGCCAACTAACCTATCCCCATCTTGGTTGAGTGGGAACTCCTCATTTCTCACAAAATATTCGAGATGGCCATAAATACCAAATGGTGATTTGGCTCTGGTAAATGCTCCAACACCATAATCGAAGGTGTTTAACTTAGTGATTTCTACAAATCCCAAATCATATCTTCCAGTATTTACGGTGGCTTCAAATCTTGGGCCCGCAGAGAACCAATTATTAATTTTATATCCAACCATTGGAGTGATACCAATAGCAAATTCGCTAGCTGCGTTATTGCCTCCAAAATTCAAGGTTCCACCTGCACCATACCATAATTTTTGGCGCCAATCAATTGAGCTTTTATCTACCTGTTCGGTTTTTTTCTTCCTCTTTTTCTTCTTTTTCTTTCTGCGGCGTTGAGCGTCTGCATCTTCCGGCAACATGAATAGAGCAATTAAAACTAAAAACGAAATTCTCAGTAAATTTTTCATATTGAAGATTTTTGAATTTTAAAAATGGTACAGTTTAATTCAATAATGGTTTGCTTTTAATTGATAATCAGTTGCTTAAATAAATGCATTTTTAGCTATATTGTTTATTATTTATCACGCATCACCATTAAATACAAATGTAGGTAAACTCAAGATTTTCAAGGTTGCGTTTTTATCTTACTTTTAACCTTTTATCAATCTATATTAATAAATATTAACTTTTTTCTATTGCCTCATTCATTTATTAAGACAACAGTTTTTGCAAACGCCACCAAAATTGGAGTGGCTTTAACGATTATTTTAATTTTCATGCTTGGTTGTAAAGATGAACAAAAAAACGAGCCAAAAGCGTCGCCAAAAATAGAAACAAAGGATTTGAAAATCCAAAGTCGTGTATTTTACAACATTTTCATCCGATCATTCTATGATTCGAATGGCGATGGTATCGGTGATTTGAATGGAATTACTGAAAAATTGGAATACCTCAAACGGCTTGGCATCAATGGAATTTGGTTGTCACCACTTCATCCTTCAGACAGTTATCATAAATATGACGTGAAGGCTTACAAAGAAATTGACCCTGAATATGGCACTCTGGAAGATTTTAGAAACCTTGTAGAAGAAGCCCATAAACGAAATATAGTGGTCTTGATGGATTTAGTCATTAATCATACTGATGATAATCATCCCTGGTTTCAGAAAGCTTTGGCAGGGGAGGAGTATTACCGAAAATTTTATCATTGGAAAAAGAAGGGACAAATAAAGGAGCAGAAAGAGCACTGGCATACGCAGCCCCCTGACGGAGGTGTCAATAATTCGGATGAGTTGTTTTATGGTTTTTTCTGGAAAGGGATGCCTGATTTGAATTTCGATTATGAACCCGTGCGGGATGAAGTGAAAAAAATAGCGAAGTATTGGTTAGACTTTGGAGTCGATGGTTTTCGGTTGGATGCCGCTCTCCATATTTATCCTTTTTATGTGGAGGAAAGTGATAGGAATATGTGGAAGTCTATCAATTGGTGGCAGGAATTTGGTGAATATGTGAAGAAAGAAAATCCCAATGCTTTTCTGATAGGAGAGGTTTGGGAGAATGAAACAGTTGCCAGTGAGTTTTCTAAAAATGCCTTGAATAATTTCAATTTCGCGCTAAGCGGAAAGTTATTAGAGGTTTTGAAAAAAGAAAAAGATGTAGAAGGAGTGGCCAATTGGCTGGCCAATTATCAAGATGAAATAAAAACGGTTCGGCCTGATTTTGTAGATGCTACCTTTTTAACCAATCATGACCAAAATCGTATCGCCAGCGAATTGAAAAGCGATCAGGAAAAGCTCAAATTGGCGGCTTCTGTTTTGATGACTTTGCCAGGTGTGCCCTTTTTGTATTATGGTGAAGAAATTGGGATGTTGGGACAAAAGCCTGATGAACAAATCAGAGAACCCATGATTTGGTATGAGCCCGGAACGACCTCAGGTGGACAAGCGAATTGGGAAGAAATAAAATATAACTTACCCTCAAAAATCAAATCCGCCGCCACTCAGTGGAAAGATTCTACCTCTCTGCTCAATCATTATAAACAATTGATTTATCTGAGACAGACGCAACCTGCTTTTACGCAAGGAGATTTTAGCTGGCTGAGTTTTGAAGGTCAACCTAAATCTCTTTTTGGATTTATGCGTAAGATGGGAGATAAGATCTATTTTGTTTTTCACAACCTTTCGGGAAAGCCCATTAAATTTGATTGGATTACGATTGAAGAAAGGGGAGTGGTTTTTAATTATAAAAGTCAGTTTGAGAATAAAGAACAAAAATCGAAAATCACCATGGATGGGCATGGTTCTTTTATTTTAGTAAAGTTGGAATAATAAATTTTCGAATATGAATTGTGTTATTTTTCTATCAGACGAGGCAAAAAACGCAGACAATGCCTTAGCATTGGCGAGGATTTTTAACGAAGTATGATAGGAAAAGAACTGCTTCAAATCGGAATGTTATTTTTTTAACTTTACTTAGTCACAAAAGATGGGCAAGAAAATTAGTATAAAAACAAGGCTGTTGTTGCATGATAAAAGCCGTATTTTGTTGGTCAAACAAACCAAAAAAAATGGAGGCAAGTTTACCTTTATTGGTGGTCATTGTGAGAAAAACGAATTTGCGAAAGCGACCTTAGTAAGAGAAGCAAAAGAGGAAATGGACATTACGATGGATCCACGAAATCTGCAATTGGTTCATGTGCTGCACAAAAAAGATACGCAGAGCATGCGTATCATTTTATATTTTAAAGCATTGGAGTGGGGTGGGACGCCTCGCAGTTT
>CALDSS010000172.1 GCA_937924495.1 uncultured Saprospiraceae bacterium | reverse complement strand
CTAAAGAGAAAAAGGATAGATAAAAAGAGAAGCAGGTTTTTCATTTTGAAAGTTTAAATTTGAAATCAAAAATATAAAACGATGAACCGTTCCAACATAAACCCACTACTAATTCTACTTTTAGCTTTTGCGACAATTTTTAGAATTGAAGCGCAAGACATCGACAATCAGCATGTCTCCTACCCTTTTACAAAAAAATCACTAACCACACTTCAGGAATTGTTAGCCATTCCCAACGACGCTAAATACCCAAACGATATTGAGAAAAATGTAGTTTGGTGTGAGGAACAATTGGCAGCAGCAGGTTTCTCTACCAAAAGATTAGAAACTGCAACCGTCCCATTGCTTGCAGCTGATTACAACAAAAAGAGGAAGAAAAACCACCCGTACTTTTCTATTTTCATATCGACGGACAGCCAGTAGATCCGCAATACTGCGTCCTGTCGAACCCCGATTCGACAGTTTCTCTAATCAAAAATGCTGTCGAATCGGGGATCGACAGAACATAAATTGGGAATCGGCAAGACATTCATTAAGTTTGTCAAAACAAACCAGTTAATAATATGAGACCAACTACCACTACACTACTCACAGCGCTATTCGCACTGATCTTTTCTGTTTTTTTTGTTGAAAACGCAGACGCACAACGACGCAATAAAAAGAAGAAAAGAAAACAATCTCAAACCTCACCAAGCCCAACTTATGACGAAGCACTTTACGAATCTGTAAAATGGCGAGAAGTCGGCCCATTCCGAGGAGGACGCTCGGCAGCAGTAACGGGAGTACTTGGCAAACCCAATTTGTATTACATGGGCGCTGCTGGCGGAGGGGTCTGGAAAACTGAAAATGGAGGTCAAACTTGGCAAAACATTTCAGATGGGTTTTTTGGTGGGTCGATTGGCTCAGTTACTGTGAGTGAGTGGGATCCCAACGTAATTTATGTCGGAGGTGGTGAAGTGACGGTTCGTGGAAATGTCAGTTATGGCTACGGTGTTTGGAAATCAGTAGATGCTGGAAAAACTTGGGAACATAAAGGTTTAGACAAATCTTACCACATCCCACGTATTCGGATTCATCCAAAAAATCCAGATATCGTTTATGCTGCTGTGATGGGCAATCTTTTCAAAGACAATCGCGAGCGAGGGATCTATCGTTCAAAAAACGGAGGAGATACTTGGGAAAAAGTCCTTTTTGTAAGTGATAAAGCAGGAGGTTGTGATTTGACTTTAGACCCTAATAATCCACGTATTATTTATGCTTCTACTTGGAATATTCGCCGAACACCTTATAGTTTATCGAGTGGTGGAGATGGAAGTGCCTTGTGGAAAAGTACTGATGGAGGAACCACTTGGGAAGATATTTCAGAAAGTAAAGGTTTGCCAAAAGGTGTTCGAGGAATTATCGGAGTAGCCATTTCACCTGTCAATTCCAATCGAATTTGGGTACAAATGGAATCTGCAAAAGGAGGGCTCTTCCGCTCAGATGACGGTGGCGAAACTTGGAAACTCATTAATAAAGAAAGAAAATTACGTCAGCGGGCGTGGTACTACACGCGCCTCGTGGCCGACCCACAAGACGAGGATGTGGTCTATGGTTTAAACGTCAATTTTCATAAATCAAAAGACGGTGGTAAAACTTTTGAATCCATCAGAACACCGCATGGCGACCATCATGATTTGTGGATTGCCCCTGAAGATCCGAGTCGAATGGTTGTGGGTGATGATGGTGGTGCGCAGGTAACTTATGATGGTGGCGAGAACTGGTCAACTTATTATAATCAACCCACCGCTCAGTTTTATAGAGTGACCACTGATAACAGTTTTCCATTTAAAATCTATGTTGCACAGCAAGACAACTCAACGGTTCGTATCAAAAACAGAACAGCAGGTGGAAGTATTGGCGACCGAGATTGGGAACCCACTGCTGGATGCGAGTGCGGTCATATTGCGATTTCACCAGAAGACAACGATGTGGTTTTTGGTGGTTGTTATGATGGATTTATTGGAAGATTGGATCATAAAACTGGACTTCGCCGAACGGTCAATGTTTACCCTGACCTTCCAATGGGACATGGTGCGGAGGGCATGAAATATCGTTTTCAATGGAACTTCCCTATTTTCTATTCGCCACATAATCCAAAGAAATTATATACCGCTTCTCAGCATTTGCACGTGAGTTATAATGATGGTCAAAGTTGGGAAATCATTAGCCCTGACCTCACTACCAATGACTCTGCAAAAATGGTTTCTTCCGGTGGGCCAATTACGCAAGACAACACTTCCGTGGAATATTATTGCACCATTTTCGCAGCAGCAGAATCACCTCGTGAGAAGGATTTGATTTGGGCAGGATCGGATGATGGCTTGATTCATTTGACTCGTGACGGAGGCAAAAACTGGGAAAACGTCACCCCTCCAAGTCTGCCCAAAAACGCAATGATTAATAGTTTGGATATTGATCCACATGCAGATGGAAGTTGCTACATCGCCGCCACATTATACAAAACAGGTGATTTCCAACCCTTATTATACAAAACGAAAAACTACGGAAAGTCTTGGTCAAAAATCACTTACGGCATTGATAATCAGCACTTTACAAGAGTCATTCGGGCTGACCCAGATAAAGAGGGAATTTTATATGCAGGCACCGAAACAGGTATGTATGTTTCTTTTGACGATGGAGCGAAATGGCAGCCTTTGCAACTGAATCTACCAATTGTGCCGATTACGGATTTGGCACTTAAACAGGGTTCTTTGGTTGCAGCAACACAAGGAAGAAGTATATGGATGATTGATGACCTTTCTGTTTTACAACAATTAAATAGCAGAGTGGCGAGTAGAGATGTGCATCTTTTCAAACCAACAGATGCTTATCGATTTGGAGGTGGTCAGGCAAAAAAGAAATCATTGACCACTGGTCAAAATCATCATAGCGGTGTGGGTACTCATTTTTATATTAAAAAATTACCTGCCGATAGTATCGATGTTACATTGGGCTATTACAATGCTAAAGGAGAATTGGTACGTGAGTTTTCAAGAAATGCAAAAGAGAAATCTGATAAATTAGAATTGAAAGATGGAGCCAATTTTTTCAATTGGAATATGCGCTACCCCGATGCTAAAAAGTTTGAGGGAATGATTTTTTGGTGGGCTTCTTTAGCTGGGCCAAAAGTACCTCCGGGGAATTATTCAGTAACACTTACTATCGGAGATCAAGCTCATGGTCAAGAGTTTAAAGTCAAAGCCGATCCGCGCAACCCTTCTTCTCAAGCCGACCTTGAAAAGCAATTCGCCTTTTTGATGAACATCAATAAAAAAGTAACGGAATCGCATGAGGCCATCATCGAAATGCGAGACATCAGAGAGCAATTGAATAATTATAAAGAACGAATTAAAGATGACGAGGAAATGAAAGACGTCGTCAAAATCGCCGATCAGATTGATTCGACCATGACTAAAATTGAAGAAGAATTATACCAAACGAAGAATAGAGCAAGACAAGATCCGCTCAATTTTCCAGTTCGGTTGACCAACAAATTGGCGCATCTAAATTCACTCACTCAGGGCGATTATCCACCAACGGATCAGGCCGAACAAGTCCGTGAAATCTTGACGAAAGAAATTGATAAACACTTAGATAGCTTCAGGCAATTAAAAGCCAATGAATTGCCTAAATTTAATGAAGCAGTCAAGAAAAAATCAGTAGATGCCGTGATTTTGAAAGCCATCGAAAAAATTGATGGATAATGAACGTCCTGTCGAACCCCGATTCGACAGTAACTTTAGGTAGCCACTGTTGAATCGGGGTTCAACAGAACAAATATTCAAGATGAAAAAATCAATTTTAACAAGCATAATATTCGTTTTTATTTTTGTAAACCTTAACGCACAAACCGCTAACAAACAATCAGTTATACAGTTTTTAGACAAAAAATCGGATCACTTTTCTCAAATTTCAAAATCTATATGGGAATATGCCGAGTTGGGATATTTGGAAGTAAAATCATCAGCACTCTTGCGGGATGAATTGAAAGGTGAAGGCTTTAAAATCAAAGATGGGGTGGCAGAAATCCCAACCGCTTTTGTAGCGGAATATGGAAGCGGTAAACCAATCATTGGCATCCTCGCGGAGTTTGATGCCTTGCCCGGCGTCTCACAAGATGCAGTGCCAGAACGCAAGGAAGTAGTGAAAGGAGGCAACGGCCATGCCTGTGGACATCACCTGTTTGGAGCAGGATCTACCGCAGCAGCCATCGCTACCAAAAACTGGTTAAAAACCAATAAAAAATCTGGAACCATTCGACTCTACGGAACACCTGCTGAGGAAGGTGGTGCCGGAAAAGTTTATATGGTGCGAGCAGGTCTTTTTGATGATGTAGATGCGATGCTGCACTGGCACCCAGGCAGTAGCAACGGCGCCAACGCTTCTTCTTCGCTTTCCAACAAATCTGCAAAATTTAGATTCTACGGCCGTGCGTCTCATGCATCTGCGTCTCCATGGAATGGTCGTTCTGCTCTCGATGCAGTGGAGTCCATGAATTTTATGGTCAACCTCATGCGAGAACATATTCCAGTGGAATCGCGCATCCATTATGTCATCACCAGTGGTGGCGAGGCACCCAATGTGGTTCCTGAATTTGCGGAAGCTTTTTACTATGTCCGTCACCCTGAAATGGATATGGTTCGGGAGTTGTTTGAACGGGTAGCAAAAATTGCTGAAGCTGCTGCTCAAGGCACAGAGACCAAACTTGAATATGAGGTGATTCATGGCCTTTATAACGTATTGCCAAACGAGACGCTTTCTGAAATCATGTACAAAAATTTGACGAAAGTAGGTGGTGTTGGTTACACGCCAGAAGAGTTGGCTTTCGCCGAAAAGATAGTCCCTACCCTTCCTGAACGCGCCAGACGACCGATGGAAAATGCATCAATTATCCAACCCTATAAAGTGCAAAACAAAGGCATGGGTGGCTCTACCGATGTGGGTGATGTGAGTTGGATGGTTCCTACTGCGGGGATGCGTTCTGCGACTTGGGTACCGGGTACTTCTGCACATAGTTGGCAAGCAGTGGCTGCTGGCGGTATGAGCATTGGTCAAAAAGGAATGATGGTCGCAGCTAAAACGTTAGCCCTCACTGCTATTGATATTTATGAAAATCCTTCTGTTTGTGAAAAAGCAAGAATAGAGTTGGATGGGAAACGAGGTAAGGATTTTAAATATGAGCCGTTGTTGGGAGATCGGGAGCCGCCGTTGGATTATCGGCAGTAAGCCGTCCTGTCGAGCCCCAGCTCGACAGATAATGAAAAAGCAATTAAGAAACTCCTGTCAAGCTGGGGCTTGACAGGACAAGGAGCTACTATGAAAAAACCCAAAACACGCTATTGGAGTGGAAGACTTCCCCACATCCTACCATTTGGAGGTACATTTTTTATCACTTACCGTTTATTCGGCTCTATTCCTTCTGCCGTCATTCGTTCTTTCAAAATGGAATATGAATCCAATTTGATGTTATTCAGACCTAAAGAATTAGAAGGAATAAAAACCACTTTAAGTCAATTGTCGGATTATAAATTTTCAGAAAAATGGTTTGACAATAATCAACTGACAATCAAAGACTTAGAAAAAATTAAAATAAAATTTTCCGACCTTTCAAAAAAGAAGATTGAAAGCATTTTGAGAAAGAAGAAAACGCTTGAGTCAAAAAGGCATTTCAAAAATATAGATGACTTTCTTGATTCCAACCTGCAAGAACCATTTTGGCTAAGAATACCCGCGATAGCTCAACTCAATTTTGACAATTTAAAATATTATGAAAAAGACAATTACAAACTTTGGGCATTTACCATTATGCCAAACCATATTCATTTATTAGTCACTCATATCGAATCAGCTCCTATTTTTTGGAAAATCCTTCAAAATCAGAAAAGTTTTTCTGCCAAAAAATCCAACGAAATTTTAAAGCGAAAAGGTCAATTTTGGGAAAGAGAAAGCTTTGATCACCTTGTACGGAAAGGAGAATTTGACCGTATCCTTTTATATATTTTAAACAATCCAGTAAAAGCAGGTTTTGTAAAAAACTGGAAAGATTGGCAATGGAGTTATTGCCATCCTGACTTATTAAAAGAGTTCTAACTGTCCTGTCAAGCCCCTAGGGCAAACGCATCAAAATTAAACGCCGAGCACTTTTCTTAAATATTTAGGATTCATCGAGGCTCGAAATCTTCTTTTTTTTAGACTTAGTTTATCATTCATTCTCGAAATTCGGTGCAGTGCTATTTTTCGTATAATATTTAAATTTTGAGGAGCATTGCCACTTCTGCTTCGATTGGCATCTTCATTGAAAGTGACATCTAAGTGCCAGTGCAAATGATTCTCTATGCTCCAATGTCCTCTTGTATTGTCATTATAAAGCTTAGCTGTTTGTTTTTCGCTACTAATGTAAAACCTTGATTGACAAGTAGTTACGCTATTTGTTGTTCGTTCAGAAATTATCTTTACCAAGGTTTCTAATTTCGGCCATTTTGCTAATACGTCAGGTGTCAACACCTCTTTTGCCGATACTATCCAACAGGTTCTTATTTCATATCTGCCGTGATTATATTCCCATGTTTCATTAAATGATTTAGCTGATTTCCATGTAAATTCATCGCTTACCTGTTCATGTAAAGTGCCTTGATTTTTCTTTAGTGCTAAGAGATAATCTGCTTTTGCATCTAAGATTTTTTCCGCAACTTCTACTTGACAACCTATCGCATCTATGCTCACAGTGCTACCCTCTAAATCTAAAATATCAATCAATTCTGGTATGGCTGTAATTTCGTTACTCTTATCTTCCACCTTCTTTTGACCAAGGCATAACCGATTTTCTCCAACCCACGCACTCATAATATAAAGACCTTTATTTCCTTTACTCTTCGGTGAAACACCACGCATCTTTTTACCATCGAAACTTACTAATTTTCCTTTTACCTCTTTTATCAAATCTTGCGCATCTTCTCCCATGCAAAGCATAAGTTGTTCAGGTTCAATGAGTTGTAAAACTCTATTGAATGTGTCATGGGAGGGAATTCCATTAGGTAATTCTAATATTTCTTCCAACCAATCTAAACGCTGATGACCAAATTCTACCATATCTTCGAAATCTTCCCCATTGGATAATACAGTGCAAAAAGCGATAAATAATATATCTTTAAGCCGATGTAAACACCTTGATTCAACTCGGGGATCGGATACTTTTGAAAATATTCTTGCTATTGAGTCCTTCATCTTTTTCCCGGAAAGGTCTCATTTTATTTTCAAACATAAGTTTGATGCGTTTGCCTTATAATAAAATTATCAATTTGAAAATTCATTGTTTACATTGTGGCCGATTTCGTGCTATGCGAGAACTACCAATCCAATTAACAACAACATAGCAATGAAAGAAATCGAAGTAATTTTTAAGTACGGGAAGCTCTATGATCAAAGCAATGGTAAGCGAATAATCTTTGAAGATGGCGCTGCATTTAAGATAAATACACCGGAACATCTCTTGGCTGATG
>CALDSS010000171.1 GCA_937924495.1 uncultured Saprospiraceae bacterium | reverse complement strand
AAAAAGAGGAAGTGCCAAACTGGGCTTCCTTCTTCACAGAAAATGAATATGCCAAATTCATTGCAGAATTAGAGGGTTATTTCAAACGAAAGAAATTAAAATTTAGAAGAATCAATGGCGTCATTACCATCTTAGAAAAAGAACACAAAAACAATTCTTACGGCATCCAAAACATCGCACAAACCTGTAGTTACTTCTCTCCTAAAGAATATAAAAATCAAATTGAAACTCATTTTGACGGCCTGTTCCGGTCAGCAAAATTCATGAAAGAATTAGAGAAAATTAAAGGTGATTTTGAAAAAATAAAAAAATACATAGCCGTTAAGATCTACCCCAAAGAATTTGCCCATCAAAGCAATAGAAGTGTTAGTATCTCAAAAAAAATAACAGAACAATTGTATGCAGTTTTGGTATTTGACCTTCCCGAAACCATTAATAATGTAACTCAAGAAGAGGCCGACAAATGGGGAATTGATCACGAAGAATTATTTAGAATCGGCAAAAAAAATACTCGGCACAACTACCCCAACCCCATTGAAAAACAAGAAGCACAGGGCCTTGAGCTTTTGTCCATTTCAACAGAGCATTTGTTTTCAACCAGTATTATTTTAGATTTGGAAACGCGCCCAGATTTGGTTGGTTCTAAAGGTTGCCTAATCGGATGCCCAACACGACACTTGACTGTCATTTATCCTATCGAAAACATAGAAGTAACAAAAGCCATCAACATGATGATTCCTGCAAATCATAGTATTTATATGCAAGGCCCAGGTTCCCTGACCAACGAATTGATTTGGTACTATGATGGTGTTTTTGAAGCCCAACCTTACACGTTCGCTGAAGGCAAAATAGAATTTTCCCCAACAGAAGATTTTGTCAAAGTATTAAATTTAATGCATTAAGTAATTGTTCGAGGATCTCAAAATCAACTTCAACAATTTATTGTTCTGAGATTTTATTGTTACTTTCGTTGAGATTCAAAACTTCTAAGAAGTTGTTCACCCTCCAATACAAATACTATGAACTTTCAAGAATGGAAGTCAAATGGAAATTTTTTCCATTATCAAAACCAACACGACATATTTTATCAAGAAGCAGGAAAAGGCGAAACCCTGTTATTGCTTCATGGTTTTCCCACTGCATCTTGGGACTGGCATAAAATCTGGCAGCCCCTATCTCAAAGATTTCATCTTTTAGCTCCTGACTTTTTAGGATTTGGATACTCGGCCAAGCCAATCGATTTTGCCTACTCAATTCATGCGCAGGCTGATATGATTGAAGCATTTCTGAAGCAAAAAAACCTTGAGAAGGTGCATTTATTTACGCATGACTACGGAGATACCGTGGGGCAGGAATTGTTAGCAAGAGCATTAGAGCGAAAAGGGAAAGGATTGCAATATGGATCTGTATGCCTGCTTAATGGCGGATTGTTCCCAGAAACACATAAAGCACGGCCAGTTCAAAAAATTCTCAATAGCCGAATAGGGTTTTTATTTGGAAGGTTTTTGAATAAGAATAGTTTGAGAAACAGCTTCAATAATATTTTTGGGAAAAACACACCACCAACGGAAAAAGAAATCGACGAATTCTACGAACTATTCACAAATAATGGTGGGAAGTCGATACTCCACAAGCTCATTGGTTACATCACGAATCGCAAAACACATCGTAATCGCTGGGTTAATTGTTTACAAAAATATCCAGCACCTATTCGCTTAATTAATGGAGGCGCAGATCCTGTTTCAGGAACCCACATGGCTAAGCGTTATAAAGAACTCATACCCAATCCAGATGTGGTGATTGATGAGAATATTGGTCATTACCCACAAACGGAGGCACCGGAATGGGTTTTAAATAACTATTTTGAATTCATGTTGGAAAATGTAAAACCTGAGGGAATCTCAGAAGCAGTTTAAACTATTAATCTATTTGGACACCTCTGCCAACTGAAAAACAAACTTCACCTGCCCTCGGTTATACGCTTCTGGTAGCAAGGTCATAACGCCATTTCTGAGCCTTTCGGCAAAGGCGGTTTTCACATGCCCCAAGCGACCCAAAAGCCAACTCGTCCTTACAATTTTATGCACTTTACGTTTTCTAATTTTTTCAAATTCAGAGAAAGCCGTTTCGGTTGAATAGTTTTTGAGACATTGGCTGATTAGCAACGCATCTTCTATAGATTGGCTCGCGCCTTGTCCCATATTTGGTGTCATGGCATGAGCAGCGTCACCGATGAGGCAGACTTTGCCTCTGTGCCACGTTTTTAGTTTTGTCAGGTCTTTGATTGCTGTTCTGTGAATCATTTCCATTCGTGTCGATTCAATCATCTGATTGACCAATGGGTGAAAGTCTTTATAAATTTCCAAGAGAACCTTGCGATTATAGTTTTCAATCGGTCGGTCGATATTCATTTTGGCCGTCCAATAAACTTCCTTTGAGTTAATCTGCCCAAATCCAAATCGACATCCCAGCCCCCAGAGTTCTTTAAACTCATTCTGCATAGATTCGGGCAATTCGAAATCTGCCACACCGCGGCAGCAAACCTGCTGAGGATCTCTAAACTGGCTTTCGCCGAATAGTAAATTACGCCCACGTGACCACATCCCATCAGCCATAAGTACCAAATCTGCCATCGCTTCCGAGCCATCCTCAAACTGCAAAGTTACCTGCCCATTTTCACGAAAGTGATGCAACCGTTTTTGTAAATGCAAACGCGCATTCCCCAAATTGCTCAGCAATACTTTCTGCAAATCCGCTCTATGAATTGTAATATTATTGACGCCATATTTTTCCTCGAATGCCAACAAATTGGTAGTATTCATGGGTGTGAGATCGGGTTTGGCGATATAGAGTTTAGAAATTTTATTGCCTCGGCTCAATAGGTCATTTGCGATCCCTAATCGGTCGAAAACCTGCAAGGCATTGTTGGCGAGTAAAATCCCTGCACCAATGGCTTTCATCTCCGATGCCTGTTCGTAGATATCTACTTCAAATCCTTCTTTTTGGAGGGCAATTGCTGTGGTTAGTCCACCAATGCCACCCCCAACGATGGCAATCTTCTTCATAGTTTTTATGTTTGTTTGGCTAATATAACAACAAAGCGCCGCTTCTACGGAATACTTAGTCTAAAATATACGTAGATTTCAGTTTCGTATTCAATTACATTTGCGAGACTACAAAATAAAAAGTCACCAAATATGAAAAAAACGATTTTCCTACTCTCATTAATAATTTTCTTCCTTTCGGAAAATGTCTTTGCACAAGATCACCCCAACATCCTATTAGTCATCGCAGATGATTTAGGAGTCGATCACAGCAATGGCTATCACGAACCTGAAGTGCGCCCTACTACGCCAACCTTGGATAGTTTGCGGTCTATAGGAATTACTTTTGAAAATGCTTATGCCGCGCCTATTTGCGCACCCACACGAGCAGCTATCATGAGTGGCAAATACGGAATCGCCAATGGCGTCAGACAATTGATGGTCAATTTTGACACTACAAATATTTCTATTTTTAAAGAGTTAGCCACTCAAACCAACGATGCTTATGCCGACGCCGTGATTGGTAAATGGCATCTTTCCGTTCGCCCGATTGACAACGACCACCCTGCTCAACATGGAGTCGATTATTATATGGGAACAATGGGTGGAGCCGTCCAAGATTACTTTTCATGGAACAAAGTTGAAAATGGCGTTTCATCAAGAGAGGACACTTACGCCACCACTGCATTCACCAATGCTTCGATTGATTGGGTGAACAACCAAACCAAACCGTGGTTTTTATGGCAAGGACATGTGGCACCGCATACACCCTTTCACGTGCCACCGACAGGGATGTATTCTGTAGATGACACCAGCACCGAGCTTGGGCAATTCGTAGCGATGATTGAGTCACTTGATTTTGAATTGAATCG
>CALDSS010000170.1 GCA_937924495.1 uncultured Saprospiraceae bacterium | reverse complement strand
AATCAGGAAGAGCCTTATTTACCGATTCCAGCTACTTACATAATCGGAAAAGATAGAACGGTAAAGTGGAGTTTCTTTGATCCAAATTATAGAGAGCGACCAGACGTAGAAGAAATAATGGCGCAGCTATAATTTTGTTTAAGTAAGTGCTTGGACAAAATTAATTTTAATTTAGAACGGCTTCTTTTTCCGCTATTTCTCCCTAAAAAATAAGTCCGTAGGGCAGCTATGAACTGATTTTTTAAGAATAACTATCGAAAAAATAAGCTCATTCTATTCTTTAACCTAATTCTGTCCAAGCACTTAACCGTCCAAAAATATTAATAAGTAATTCGAGTTTTTTTTTGCACCACTCTTCGTTAATTTTTATTTCAATAGCTAAGGCTATTCAAAGAAAAATTGCCTCAATTGGTACAAAAATAATTCTCGACTTCTTCTATGAATATTTATGACCGATTACTTAGCAGCGCTTATGCTAATGAAAAGTGTAATTTTCTCAGGCGGTTACTTTCTGTATCCTCCTGAGTTTTACGCATAGGAAAATAATAAGGATAGGAGAAGTAGCAGTCTTACAGAGGAAAAAGAAAACCCACAATAAAATAACAGAAATGATCAAGTCAATTTTGAAAGTATTAGGGATACTCCTTCTGCTGTTAGTGCTTTATGGCGTTTATAATTTCAAGCTCATCAAAAGAGTCTATCACTCCATCACTTTATTTGATGAAGGCGTCATTGTCCAAAACTTTCAAAATATGGCAGACATTGCGGATGTGAGTGTCCTCGAACCAGCCACCCAGCCTTACCAATGGCCGATTCGAAAAGATTACCAACTGATTGACACTTTTTACTTCGGCGATTCGCTTTTTACGATTGAAGAATACTTCGACCATACCGTTACGGAAGGCTTCATGATCATTCACAAAGACACCGTGATCTTTGAGGAATATTATAATGATTTGCAGCCTGACGAAACGCATATTTCTTGGTCGGTTGCCAAATCCTTTGTTTCTACGATGATTGGAATATTGCATGATGAGGGCAAGTTTCAATTGATGGATCCAATCACTAAATATTTGCCTGAACTAAAAGGCACAGGTTACGACGGGGTGCCCATCAAATACATTTTGCAAATGAGTTCGGGGGTTGGATACAACGAAGACTATGGTGATTTCAATTCAGACATCAATCGTTTTGGGAGAGC
This sequence comes from uncultured Saprospiraceae bacterium, assembly GCA_937924495.1. GTDB lineage: Bacteria > Bacteroidota > Bacteroidia > Chitinophagales > Saprospiraceae > JAGQWW01. Next base: position 8,872 of record CALDSS010000170.1, on the reverse strand, counting down.
ATTTGCGGCAGGATCTCCATTGATTGATTTTACAAAATCACTAAAACGTGCTCGCGAACCCGGCACCTACAATCATTATGTCAGCATCGATACTCAAGTTTTGGGTTTTCTAATAAAAAAGCTTTCTGGAAAATCTGTCACAGATTTTATGCGCGAACGCATCTGGGAACCGATGGGCATGGAACATCGTGGAGAGTGGATTGTCGATAATACTGGAATGGAAATGGTACTCGGTGGACTAAATGCGAGCTTGCGTGATTTCGCAAAACTAGGTGTTTTATTTTTGAACGAAGGAAAATTCAATGGCAAACAAATTGTCTCTGCCGAATGGGTGCGAATGGCAACGACTCCAGATGCTCCACATCTAATGCCCAACCAAACGGAGCTTTCTTCCAATCATCATGGTTATGGTTTTCAATGGTGGGTACCGCAATATGATGAGGGTGATTTTTTTGCAGTCGGCATTTACAATCAATACGTTTATGTGCAGCCGTCCAAAGATTTGGTGATTACAAAACTATCTGCCAATCATCATTTTAAAACTCAAAAACAAATTACCAAGGATATTCATTTGGCGATGTTTAAGGCTTTTGCGAGAGATTTTGAGAAAGAGAATGTTGAGGTTGAACAGCAGCTTTGAGAATATTCTTAAAAAATTTTAGTCATTTTAGTTTTCATTCTCCTTTTATATAAAATCTGTCATCAGCAATAGCTAATGACAGATTTTTATTTTCCTAAGCCGCCCTCGAAATCATAATTTCCAAAACCCCATTCACATAATTCGCCTCAATTCCAGAACGAGGATCGATATCAGCAGGAAGACGAAGGGTTCTTTGAAAGGCGCGGTAATTAAATTCGCGTCTGCGCGTTTTCTTTCCCTTTCTTTTTGAAACAGGAGCATTGGCCTTGATGGTCAGAATATCATTTTTCAAATCTACTATGAAATCTTCGGGCTGCATTCCTGGAACCGCCATTTCTACAATATAGCCTTCTTCCATTTCATCGATATTGACCGCAGGAAGCGTCGTTCCCATTGGCGCCAAATTGGGCAAACCCATATCGAATTTCAGCCGCGTGGCTTCATCATCAAAGTACTTAGGAAAATCGAATGGTTTATTCTTTCTTTTTTCAATGTGCATGGCATAAAGAGTTTAGTTACCCCATTTCTCTCAATTTTAATTCCTTTTACTATTCTTCCCAAAAACCTGTCATTATTTCACTATCAGTAAAATATATAATGAAAATTTGTCAATATGTATGACAAATTTTCAGTCAACACTATCTATTCAGGGATACTTCGTTGAAATGAAATGAATTCCTTCTGCCACTTATCTAACTCATAATTGCAGGCATCTCAAGTTGCACAATTTTTATTAGATGTTGTTTAAAAAATTTATATTTACACGAAATCAAATTTTTCACCTTAAAATCAAAACATGGATTTAGAAGACACTTTAGACAGTAACTTAAACGAAACACTCTCCCTCAACAGCGAAAGCAAAAATTACTTAAGGGAATCTGCACGATGGACAAAGTTCATTGCGATTGTTTATTTCGTAATACTTGGTTTAATAGTTCTCATGATGCTATTTGCAGGTTCTATGATGTCCTATTTTTTGCCCGTTAGTGAAATGGGAGGAAGTGCTGCGGCTGGAGGATTAATGTTTGCTTATTTTCTATTCATGGGAATTTTTATCTTTTTTCCAGCACTTTTTATGTACAGATTTGCCACCAAAACCAAATTGGCGTTAGAATCGGAAAGCACAGCCTTACTATCAGAAGGTTTAAAAAACATGAAGTCTTATTGGAAATTCATGGGCATCTTAATGGCTATATTCGTTGGGATTTATGCCTTATCATTCTTGTTGCTACTTGTAACAGGTGGTGCCGCTGCCTTCATGTAAAACAGCTAAACAGTTCGCGGAAATTGAGGATAGAGAATATTTGAGGTGAATGTTTGTTTCAAACGACTTAAAATTTTTCGGTGTATCTCTACGCCTAAAAAATTTAAGGAAGTATGAGGCAAAAAGGAATTCAAATAATTTAACATCAAATTTTGTGAACTACTCAAGCAGTTGGACAAATTAAATCGCAAAAAACATGCGGTTCGTTTTGTCCAACTGCTCACGAAATTTTAGAACTTCTCACCTATTGCCCTACTTCTTCCAAAACCTAATTATTTTTTTTAGCGAATGAGAATTATTCTAATCTATTGCTTTTTGCAGGGCGTTTCTTCCTTTGTATTGATAGGACAACAAGCCCCCGTGCTAACTACACAACAGGTCAATTACATAAATCAACTAAACATAAAACAGCTTGATGATTTAGCGCACCCACCGATGAACATCCCCAATATAAAGGGGCTATATTTCCCTTCTATGAAAGATGGAAAAGTGACTATTATAACAACAAATGAAAAAAAAGTACTGCGAAAAGGTGAAAGTCAAATTGATACGACTATCATAACTTTTAAGGATAGTTTGCTCCTCTCGGCTTATGCCAACAACCGATATAAAAAACAACAAGAATTCGAATACAATGAGTTTGGAAAACGAAAATATTATGGAAAAAACAACATACAATATTATCCAAATGGAAAAATAAAATTCTACCAATGGGGCACACGATCAAAAGAATACCTGTATTCAGATTCTTGTATCACGGAAGTGTTTTATGGACGTAGAGAAAATTTTATGACCCATACCACCCAATGCTTTAATAATGTTGATCAGATTTTAATTGACAGTAGCTGGTCCGGAACAACAAAAGATAGTATTGCAGATATCATGTTTTATAAAGTTACTCAATATGAATATGACACGAATAAATTAACACAAGTCAGCAGCTACGTTTATAAAAATAAAGCCGGTGTAATGCGTCAATCAGAAGACCTTCCTTCTGAAGAAGATCCTGAACTGTACAAAAAGTGGCTCAACACTGATACTTTATCACATTCATTGATCCATTATTCATATAACGAGCTAGGTTTGCTGACCGACCGAAAAATAAAAGGTAAAAGACCGAACGACAGTACATTAGAACCAGAAGATAGACTTGAGCATGTACAACTGTCTTATGCTTTCGATCCTCAAAACCCGAATCACTTAACCATCACTAAAACTAACAACACACTACCCATTGGCGTTTACACCTTAATTTTCAATAAAGAAGGTTATCTCACTAAACAATCCTATTCTGGCCATTCAGGTCGTAAAACATCTGGGAGAACATTCACAAGTATTCTTGAATGTTTTTATGAAACGGAATAAGCTTATACGTTTTAAAATAAAAGAGGCTGGCTCATAATTACTATTTTGCCCTATGTTTACTTTTAGCCGATTTTTTTCCGTAGTTCCCGCATAATCATAATAAAAAAATAAATGCAATTATTGAATGTAGGAGTCTTTGGAACGTCTAGAAAAAAGCAAGAAAAACGAGTACCAATCCACCCAGATCAAATCGAATGGTTAGACGAAAAAATTCGAAAAAACCTTTTTTTTGAAGAAGGCTATGGCCATCCTTTTGGCATGAGCGATGAAAAGATTTCGGAGCTTTGTGGAGGCGTAATGAGTCGAGCAGATTTATTTGAAAAATCAGATGTTGCGTTGTTGGCCAAACCCGTACAAGCAGATTTTGACAACATGAAAACTGGGACAATTCATTGGGGATGGCCGCATTGTGTGCAGCAGAAAAAAGTTACCCAAACTGCCATTGACAACCATCTGACGCTCATTGCTTGGGAAGCGATGCATAGCTGGTCAAAAGGCGGAGATTGGCAAATGCATGTCTTTCACAAAAACAACGAAATCGCTGGTTATGCCGGTGTTCATCATGCCATGAATTTGGCAGGCATTGACGGCAATTACGGCTCAAGTCGAAAGGCCGTTGTTCTTAGTTTTGGTTCTGTAAGTCGTGGTGCTATTCGTGCATTACAAGCAAGAGGGATTCAGGATATTTCAGTTTATACGCAGAGAAATTATTTCTTAGTTGCCGACCAAATGGCAGGGGTAAATTATTCTCAATTTGAAGTTGATAAAAATGGATCATTGGTATCTATTCATCCTGATGGAAATTCATTGCCCCTTGCTGAAGAGTTGTCTGATGCCGATATTATTGTCAACGGAATTCTACAGGACACAGACAAACCGCTGATGTTTGTAGAAGAACACCAAAACCATTTACTAAAAAAAGGATGTCTGATTGTAGATGTAAGTTGTGATGAAGGAATGGGCTTTTCGTTTGCCAAACCGACTTCTTTTAATGCTCCGATGTTTAAGGTTGGAACGATAAAATATTATGCCGTGGATCATACTCCATCCTATCTTTGGGATTGTGCCTCTTGGGAAATCTCCAACGGTATCATTCCTTATTTGCCCATTATCATGGCTGGTTCTGATGCTTGGGAAAAAAGTGAAACCATTCGACGTGCCATCGAAATAAAAGGAGGTGTAATTGTCAATCCGAAAATTTTGTCTTTTCAAAACAGGAAAGAGGCTTATCCGCATTTGGCAAATTAATGGAAAGTGCGTTTCAACATGAACGCTTAATGAAAGCAGAGAAGCAAAACAAAAAATGGGCTGCCTCAACGGAGACAGCCCATTTCATGCTATTCAATAAAATTTTAAAATCTTCGTCGAAGTGAAGCTTTAGTTATCCCCCAAACTTCAACCCATTCATAGTCTTCAAAAAGATTAGTATCTCTGGCGCTGGTCGTGACCGTAATTTTTCTTACTTTTTGACCCCCATCTTCGACATCAATCAAGTAAATTCTTTCACCCAAAATATTGGGTTCCAATTTAACTTTTTGTGATTTTCCCCCTTTAAAATGTAGTTCCACCTGGTCAATTTCGATTTGATTAAATCTTAACCTCAATTGAATCTTTGCCATCTTTCCAAGCCCTCTCCTCAACCGAATGATCTTTTTATCTCCATCAAGCCCAAATCCTTCGGCTCCCAATTGAATCCAATCAGAAACAGCTGATGGAGCCACTACTTCTGGGTTCACCTCTGATTCAGCATCCGAAATATTAGCCAATGAAATTGCGGAAGTGGCCATGATGATAATGGCGATGGCGCCTGCTATTCTAAAACTTTTACGACCTTTCATAACTAAAAATTTAAGGGTGAAGAAATATGGTTTTGTAGTTATCGTAAGGTATAATATTATTTTAGTGCTTCAAAGATTTAACCCGACGATAAAACGAATTTAACTAATATGTGAAAATTTTCTTATGCCTTTATACTCTGTACAGGACAAAAGAAGAATCGGAGGTTTACTAAACTTAATTTTAAAGTAGCTTCCGATATCAATCTTTTAAAATCGAACCTTTAATTTAAGGAGAAGTTTAGTAAACCTATGTTTTGTCCTGTACTAAGGCCTTTTTATTTAAAATATTTTAGATTCAAAAATTTAGGAACTCTATCATTCAAAATTCTGTTAGGCGCTACGTACCAAAAATTAAAAAATTGAACCATAACTTCATCGCAATCGGTCTCCTTATCATTTCAAGTGGAGCACTCCTTCTATCTATCAGAGCATTTTATCAATTGTATAAAATGGACTTATTAGGAAAGAATTTTTGGATAGAAAGCGGGGTCAAGAATATCTTTCTTTACATTATATGGATTTCAATTTTAGTCAATAGTGTTCGGATATTATTAGAAAAAACTAATGCAGCCAATCATTTAAAACTGACACTTGGAATATTTTGGTTGGCTATCTTAATTTCATGGCTACGGCATATTGTAGCAGGTATAAAAATTTTATTTTTCAACGCACCCAATAATTTTTCTGACCTGTTGGAAAAAGCACCTTTCACAAAAGAAGTCTTAGAAAAAACGGCCGCCTCAATCAAGCAGTTGGGCAGTGATGATTCCACAGAACAAGATTTTCTAACCGAGATAATAGAAGATCCAGACGATGATTTTGACCACCTCTTTAGACAAGAAACAACAAAAATGATCTTTGGAAAAACGGTTGGATTTCTGGCCGTTTCTGGAGTTTTGTATTGGTGTGTGCTGTTTTTGTAAGATAGATTCATTTTAGAGGAAGAAGTTGATGGAGAAACTTATGAGCATCTTTTAGAAAGAATTTAATTTTGAATATTCACAGAAGAAAAAATGCCACACCCAAATAATTGAGTGTGGCATTTTTCATAAATTCTAACTATGTACAGAACAAAATTAAAATCGGAGGTTTACTAAACTTAATTTAAAGAAACTTCCAATATCAGTTGCTTAAAATCAAGCCTTTATTTGAAAGCGAAGTTTAGTAAACCTATGTTTTGCTCAAAGTATTCTAATTAATGCTGGACCGTAATTTTTTTAGTAACGCTTCCGCTTTCAAAATTCAACTTAACTAAGTACATCCCATTTGAAATTTGAGAAACATCAATGGATTTATCTGCAATTCTATTTTCAGAAATATTTTTTCCAAAAACATCAAAAAGTTGAATGGTAAAATCTTCTTCCAAATCTGATACAACATTCATCCTCGTCGCTCCTGGATTAGGGAAAATATTAACCTTTGACGAAAGATAAATATTTTCATTTGAGGAAGTCACTGCATCGTTTGAAAGACCTGGCGTACCAATTTGTAAACCAACCTCATCATAAACATTAGTTGAATAAACCCAGTTGGAAGGCACATCATTGGCTCCTGCATTCATAACAGCGGGGTCTGCCTTTAGCATAAAAGAAACTTGTGGAGAACTCATTGCAGGAGGCATTCCAATTGCTGCGGTGTTGCTCATACAAGCACCAGCATCCGGATTTCCTATATATTCTCCATAGCCATAATCATAGAGCACCTCATCCACCAATTCACCATCTACATTGCTGAGACTTACCCCATCAGGACAATTTTTATCGCCTGGATCAGCATAACTACTTTCATTATTAAAACTCGGTTTCTTGTAATCGTAAAAATAATCGAACTGATAGCCTCCTTGTGCTTCAGGAATATTGAATCCCGAAAAAACCGCATAAGAATTGGCTGGAAGCGTAAAACTTGAAATAACAGATGACCTCGAAGAACTAGAAGCATCCCCTATCGTCCAACCATCCATCACCACATCTTGATTGGTCGTGTTATAAATTTCAAACCACTCGGTATGTCCCTCATTCGGTTCAGTATCTGCACCAGCTGGATTGTTAGGCAGCGCAGCAGCTAACTGATCTTCAGTCGGCTTGAGCGGTCGATTATAGATTTCTGTAATGATGACTTCACCCGTTCCACCACCGACGACGAATCCTCCATTGGGCAAACCTGGTGTACCGACCTGACCTCCATCAACATCATAGACCACCGTGGAATAAGTCCAGTTCGCAGCCAAATCATTATCCGCTGCATTCATTACATCCGGATTTCCGATGAGCATAAAAGAAACTCTGGAAGAACTTCCGGCTGCAGGAATACCAACAGCAGCAGTGGCATCCATACATCCACCTGCATCTGGATTGTTGATATATTCGCCGTAGCCATAGTCATAAAGCACTTCGTCCACCAACGAACTATCTGGCTTGAGAATGGTCACTCCATCAGGGCAAGCATTGTCACCTGCATCTGCATAGCTACTTTCGTTGTTAAAACTTGGTTCTTTGTAATCGTAGAAATAATCAAATTGCACTCCACCCTGCGCCTCTGGAATATTGAACCCCGAAAATACCGCATAAGAATTGGCTGGAAGCACGTAATTACTAATCGTACTCACTCTCGAAGAACTCGAAGCATCAAGTAAAATCCAGCCCTCCATATCAATATCTTGGCTGGTGGTGTTATACACCTCGAACCACTCGGTATGACCTTCATTGGGTGTATCATCCGCCCCAGCTGGATTATTAGGCAATGCAGCTGCCAATTGAGCATCAGTTGGCTTGAGTGGTCGGTTATGAATTTCTGTAATGATAACCTCGCCAGATCCTTGGCCGAAAGCACTACAAGCAATTAAAACAAATAGAAAAAGTAAATTTCTTTTCATGATAAATTTAGATTTAAGATTGGATAGGAACGCAAAATAGAAATGAATTGGTTAACCAAATAATGTGGGGCTTACAAATCGTCGTTTTCTTTTCATTTAAAAGTTATCTGCTCGTTGTCGTTTTCCGTATCCAACGGTAGATGCCTGTTAAACAAACTTTCCCTAAAAAAACGACGTTTTAATCTTAATTCGTTATTTTTGTAAAAAGAAATTTAGAAGATGAAAACAGATATTGTTTTAATTACTCAATTGCTTCAGCAAGTAGATGATCCGCAGCTGATTTCGGATATTAAGGAATTGTTGGCAAAATACTTTGGGAAAAAGCAGACCACTGATATTTGGGAAGACTTGACGGATAAAGAAAAAGCTTTTATCGAAAAATCAAGAGGCCAACATAATGCGGGTGAAGGAATTCTCCATTCTGATGTAATCAAAGAGCTAAAACAACAAATTGGAAAATGAGCCTTCCCGTAAACTGGTCACCAATCAGTAAAACCCAATATGCCAATTTATTGAAATTCATTGAGGTAGAATATGGCGTAGATGCCGCTCTTAAGTTTTTAGAAAAAGCAGAAAAGAAAATTGACTCCATCGGGCAATTTCCAAAAAGTTGTCCTTCCTCTATTCAATATCCAAATTTTAGAAAAGGCGTTATCACCAGACAAACCTCTGTTTATTATTAAGCATTGGATAATGTTGTACAAATTCACTTTTTTCGAGATAATCGTAGCGAGTGGGAGCGGTTGATTTGATTCCTTGCCAAGTCTTAGCTTCCAAACTAAAATCAATTTTCAATTCGTCTTTGGTTTATTTATCAATAGCCGACTAATATCAAGGCTAATAAAGAAAGAGTTTTATTCTAAAGCATTCCATGTCTCGCTTCGGAGGCGCTG
>CALDSS010000169.1 GCA_937924495.1 uncultured Saprospiraceae bacterium | reverse complement strand
TATTGGTTGGGAAATGGGTGTAAAAAAGATGGCGCTCTTCTATAGAAAAGATGAGTCTTGGGTATTAGCATCTTCTCATGGTGTGGATGAAAAATTAGTAAATCCGCAAATTTCTTCCGAATTTTCAAAGTTTGATAAAACTTACCAACTCACTGAAAGCAAACATCCGCTTTTGGGTCAGTTTGATGTTGTGATTCCAGTAAAGCATAAGGATACGCCTATTGCCTATGCCTTCATTGGAGGATTAGCAGAAGAAGAAGACTTTTATAATAAAGTGCAATTCATCACAACAATTACCAATATTATCGCCGTTGCTATTGAAAATAAGCGAATGTTCAAACAGCAAATTGAACAGGAGCGTCTTCGAAAAGAAATGCAAGTTGCTAAAAAGATGCAGCTGCAATTGGTTCCTTCTGAATTGCATAAATGCGAAAAATATGAATTATCAAGCATTTATCGACCACACAACTCAGTAGGAGGTGATTATTACGATTACATCGAATTTCCAGGAGAGAAATTTGTTTTTTGTATTGGAGATATTACTGGAAAAGGTGCCGCAGCGGCATTATTGATGGCCAATTTTCAAGCAAACTTTCACACCTTAATTCGCAAACGAGATTCATTAGATCAATTTGTACGAGAAATTAATGATGCCTTAGCTCGCGCAACGAAATATGAAAAATTCATTACCTTTTTTGTAGCTGAATTTGATAGAGCAACGATGATGCTCAGATACGTCAATGCAGGTCATAACCCACCTTTCTTGGCAATGGCAGGCAACATACATCGACTAGACAAAGGTTGCCCAATTTTGGGTATGTTGGAAGAGCTGCCCCATGTGGAAGTTGGCGAAGTAAAAATTGAGCAAGATGCTATGATTCTTACTTTTACAGATGGATTGACGGATTTGCAAAACAGTAAAGGAGAATATCTTTCAGACGAACTTTTGGAAGATTTCATGCGAGGAAATGCAGTCAATTCAGCAGATAATTTCAATGATTTACTTCAGATTTATGTGGACAATTTCAGAGGAGAACAAAAGTTTCCTGATGACCTGACCGTCCTTACCTGTAAAATTCGTTCATAGATTAGAAACAAGTTTGGTATCTTGTGGGTTAATTACTTAGATGTAAATTGCATCAAAGTCTAAAAATTAAATAGAAGAAATGGCTGACGAGAAAAAAAATCAAAAACCGGGCAATTCAATCAATATTGAATTGTCAGAAGAAATGGCGGAAGGAGTTTATTCAAATTTGGCAATCATCTCTCACTCACAATCAGAATTTATTCTTGATTTTGTAAGATTGGTTCCAAATGTACCGAAGGCAAAAGTGAAGTCAAGAGTCATTTTGACCCCACACCATGCAAAGCGATTATTGATGGCATTGAACGATAATGTCAAAAAATATGAAGCCCTACACGGAAAAATTGCTGAAAACAAAGACCCGAATCCGTTTCCAATGAATTTCAACACACCCAAAGCGCAGGCATAATGATTTACGTTGCGGAAAGTGCTAAAAAAAGAATTCTCGAAATAAAAGAGAAAGAAGGATGGGACAACACCCATTTTCTTCGCGCAGAAGTCGTGAGCGGCGGCTGCTCTGGATTGACTTACAAACTGGACTTCGATCATGAGCCACGGGAAAATGATCAAGTGTTTGAAGACAACGGCGTGAAAGTCGTCACTGATCTTAAAAGCATGCTTTATCTTTTCGATTCTAAACTTGAGTTTTCAGGTGGTTTGGATGGAAAAGGTTTTCATTTTATCAATCCGAATGCTTCAAGAGAATGTGCTTGTGGGGAGAGTTTTGCAGTCTAATCGTAATTCGTGACTCGTAATTGGTAACTCGTGCTATGCAACATCAAACGAATTACATCAATTACGAGTCACGTACTAATTTTTTGGATATTAAGACTTTTCAAACCACGCCCTATTCCAGCCCTAATTTTCGTCGGAAAAATGCCTTGGTCAGTGGATATTTTTTCCACCCGAACAATCATTTTTTTATTTTTAACCAAAATCTTTTCATCATGAAAAACAAAGTTATAGCCGGGTTATTGGGTATCTTCTTTGGAGGTTTTGGTTTGCATTGGTTTTATTTAGATAAATCTGGATGGGGAATTTTACATCTACTTTTGTGCTGGACACCTTTGGCTTGGATTAGTGGTCTGATCAGTGGAATTGTATTCTTTTCTATGGATCAGCGCATTTTTGATGAAAAATATAATATTGATTTTGCTCGTCCTGATTATAGTCGATTTGATTCAGACTATGAGCGCGTAAAAAACTACAACCACGCCCCTGAGTACAGCCGTGGGTTATCTGATTTCAAAACTACCCGACCCATTTCTTTGAGGCAGGGTCGAAAAATGGCAGAAATTCTAAAGAAAGAAGGAAAGCGACGATTTAAAGCATACGATCTTGAAGGAGCAATTGATCAATTTGAGAAAGCATTAGAGTTTGAGCCAACCAACCCTACACTACATTTCAACTTGGCTTGTTGCCACTCACTTTTGGAAGGAACAGACAAAGCATATTATCACCTTCAATATGCTGTTAGTAATGGTTTTTCAGATTTTGATAAAATTAAGACAGATGATGCCCTCGCATACTTGCGTGTTCATCCAGAATTCTCTACATTTGAATCTAACGGGTATTCATCATCCGTTCAAACCTCAAAGCAAGTTGATTCAACAGATAACGAACTTTTAGAATCCACACCTGATCTGTTAGACCAACTTAAAAAACTGAAAGCACTGCGAGACAGTGGTCAACTCACAGAAGAGATATTCCAACTTGAGAAGAGAAAACTGTTTGAATAGGATCAGTTCCATACCGAGTCTATCTTTGTCAAACAACAAACAATAACGGAGTGTTAACATCATAGCACTAACAGAAGGGTAGATTAAATCGTTTAATTTACAACAGATTTTCGAATCTACTACACAAACACTATTATGATTGCAGAGAACTTATTGACAGATGAAATGGCTCCGCTTAGGCTGGAGGATAAAGGAAGTGAGGCACTTACTATCATGAATCTTTTTGGGGTAAGACATCTTCCGTTGGTCAACCATGATGACTATGTTGGTATAGTTGGTGAGGATGATGTCTTAGCGCATGATCTTGAAGAACACGTAGCTACTTATGATTTGCAAGTAAAAACCGCTTTTGTAAAAAACTACGATCATATCTATGAGATCATGCGTATGATGGCTGAGAAAAACCTAACCGTTATCCCAGTTGTATCTGACGATCATAAATACCTCGGTATGATTTCTCAAAATGATCTGTTGAGCTTTTTTGCCAATACGAGTTCATTTGCTGAGCCAGGGAGTATTGTGGTTTTGGAAGTTGGAAAAAGAGATTATTCCTTAGCGGAAATTTCAAGAATTGTAGAGTCAGAAAACACGAAAATTCTTAGCTCTTTCATTACTTCAAGACCTGATTCGCAGAAAATTGATGTGACCTTGAAATTATCTGCTCAATCTATTCAAAATGTTTTAGCAACATTAGAGCGTTTTGAATATGTTGTAAAAGCATCCTTTGACGAAACAGATTATCTTGATTCGCTCAAAGAACGTTATGATGCGTTGATGACCTTTTTGAATGTATAATTGTATAATTTGATTTAAAATAATCATAAAAAAAGAGCCTTCAAGAATTACGAATTTTTGAAGGCTCTTTGTTTTAATGTTTCTTTGCACTTCTATGCGGATTCGATACTTTATTTTTCTGGTTTTAGCTTTATCCCCCATTTTTCTTTTGGGGCAAAACGGAAATGTAATCATCGACGAAATTTTCATAGAAGGAAACAAACGAACGCTCGACAGAATCATCCTTCGCGAATTAGACATCAAAACAGGAGATACTATTTCGCTCGAAGTACTGACAGGCGAGTTAGAACGCAATAGCCTTTTATTAATGAATACCAGCCTTTTTTCAAAGGCAAAAATCAATATCAAAAACTGGAAGGAAGATTATAAAATTGACTTAACGGTAGAGTTGATCGAGGCTTGGTATATCTATCCCCTACCCTTGTTTGAGTTGGCTGATAGAAACTTTAATGTATGGTGGTCAGAATTTAACCGAGACCTTTCACGTGTCAATTATGGAATGCATTTTTATCATTCCAACTTTACAGGCAGACGCGATTATTTTAAAATTCATGCTCAGTTTGGTTATACCCGCAAGTATGAAATACGATATACTTTTCCTTATCTAAATAAAAAACAGACGCTTGGGCTTGATTTCGTTTCTAATTATAAAGAACAAAAGGAGATTCAAATCAATACCTTTAATAACAGACAGGTCTTTAGGAGAGATGACAATAAAGCGATTTATAATCGGTATGAAACAGAGCTTGCCCTCACTTATCGACCAAAAATAAAAACACGCCATACTTTTTCCTCTTGGTTTAGCCGACATCGGATTGATGAAACATTCATAAGTAACAAACCAGAGGTTCCTGACTCTTTAGAAAATCCTAATTTTTTCCAAACGGATGAAAATTTTCAACGATATATTGGTTTAAGGTATCGTTTCACCCGTGACACAAGAGATATTAGACCTTACGCTACAAAGGGTTCTTATTTTGAATTTGAAGCCATAAAAGAAGGAATCGGTGCTTTTAATGACCTCAACACTTTGCGAACGACAATCAGTTTTAGCAAATATTTCCCTTGGTCGGAAAAATGGAGTTCTGGGCATAACCTGCGGAGTAGAAATGCTCTCATTCGTTCCAAGCAGCCATTCTTTAATAGTCGAGGATTGGGTTTTGGAAGCTCATTTGTTAGAGGATATGAGTTTTATGTAATAGACGGCATTGACTTTTTCCTCTCCCGAAACACCTTGAGCTATGAGCTGTTTAAAAAAGAATTCGACATGGGAACCTCCATGCCATTGAAAGCATTTAGAGCCGTTCCGTTGAAAATATATTTGACCACTTTTGGAGATGTTGGATATGCTAACAATCCTTCATTCGCAGACAATAATCCGTTTTCAAATAAGCCGCTGTTTGGCTACGGCGTTGGTCTCAACCTCGTTCTATATTATGATAAAGTTTTTATTTTCGAGTATAGTTTTAACGGGGAGCAGGAAAGTGGTTTATTTTTGCGTACCCAATTAGGGTTTTAAGTAAAGAAAAATATGCAAGTAGTAGTTTTTGGAAAAAGGGCGAAGGAGAAGGATATACCTTTCATTCAATCTGTTTTTGATGTATTGAACGAACAAGGTATCAATGTCTTTGTGCATAAAGATTATTTACTTGGAATGAATGGAAATGTAAATTTCCCAAGTGATGTGGGGCGCTTTGATGGATACAATGACTTTACGGTAAAAAACATTGATTTTGTAATCACCCTCGGTGGCGATGGGACAATTCTTGAAGCCGCCACTTTTATTAGAAATAGCAATACTCCTATTTTGGGTGTTAATTTGGGACGACTTGGTTTTTTAGCAAGTATTGAAAAAGCCCATTTTGAAGAAGTCATTATTGCAATGAAAAATGGTCGATTCACCTTAGATGAACGAACCCTTTTAAAACTGGAATGCAATCTCCCTCTTTTTGGAGACATCCCTTTTGCGTTAAATGATTTGACTTTATTGAAGCGGGATACGTCTTCGATGATTACCATCAAAACTTTTGTCAATGGTGCTTTCTTAAACACTTATTGGGCAGATGGCATTATCGTTTCTACGCCAACAGGTTCCACTGGTTATTCGCTGAGTTGTGGGGGGCCAATACTTTTTCCCGACTCTGGAAATTTAGTTATCACACCAGTTGCTCCTCATAACTTGAACGTACGACCTATCGTCATTTCAGATGATTCGATCATTTCTTTTGAAGTGGAAGGACGTACCGATAATTTCCTCTGCACGTTGGATTCCCGTTGGGAAACCATCACTGATGCTCATCAAATTGCAGTTAGAAAAGCAGACTTCAAAGTCAATCTCGTTACGATTGGTGAAAATGGGTTTTTGAAAACGATAAGAGGTAAATTGAGCTGGGGTGAGGATAAGAGGAATTGACTATTTGACTGTTAATTGCCTGACTTCTTTTTTGTTCCAAATAACAATCTCAACAATTCAACAATCAATTTTCCCAATCACAACCATTCCGTTGGCGTGTATCGCCTAGATTGATGATTTTCCATTGACCATCTATTTTTGAAAAAAGGAAAGCATCTACTCCACAATGGCTGAATTTTTCATCTAAGAAAAAGCCATATTCCGTCCACGCTTGAGCAAGGTTTCCATCAATTTCGATTTTTGTATTTCGAATTTTTTCATTCCATACTTCATCATGCGGAGTGCCGATGGCATTTAGAAATTCCTGCAAGTCACCTTGCTTCAAAATCGCTTCTCCATTTTTGGTGGTAAAGGTTGACCACATAGTTGCTCGGTCATCAAAGGTGCGATGCACCTTACTACTATCTGCCTCGCGCATCCCATCAAACAGATCAATTATCACTTGATAAACAGCTGCTTTTTCACCCGTGAAGGATTCAGATTCTTGTTTTGGTTGCTCTACTTTTTTTTGTTCTTGCTGAGCTGAGCAAGCTGTGAATATCAAAAGGAAGATTGGTAGGTATTTCATTTTGTTGGTTTATTCTTTCACTATTTTCAAAGCGACACTCCCCTCTTCCGTTTTCAAATTCAAAAAATATAAACCAGCAGGCAATCCTTTCCCCGTAAGGGAAAAATTATGATAGCCAGAAGAAAGTCGTTCATTTTTCAAAACTTCAATCAATTGTCCAGTATGATTAAAGAGTGATAATTCTACCAACTGCTGCTTCGTCAATTCAAATTTCAGAGAAAAATCATCTGAAATTGGATTGGGGCTAACTTGAAAGTCATTGACACCTAAAGAAATACTTTCTGTAGAAGACAGGGTGTTTATTTTAAAATCCGCGACCAATGGCAAATGATCCGAAGCCACCAAAACATCGTCTGAAATCATACCATAAGTAGAAAGTGTATCCTGCTCTAAAGTAGGGGTAAAAAGAGAAAAGCTATTTTTCAAATCCAAAACAGACCCCGAATAAAAAATCAAATCCAACCGACCAGGATTGAACCTGCTATTGGGATTATACCACGTAAAAGTTGTTGGATAATTGGTATTGTATGGAAGCGCATCTTCAAAATCAGAACCATCCCAATCGGGTGCAAAATCATTTCCGAAGCGCCCTTCATCTTGAATATCACCCCTAATAAAAGTAGTCAATTGCTCATCAAAGCCAACCATATTCATATCGCCTACTATAATAATTGGCGCATCCTCTTTTGTTTCAAATTGTGTTTTGCCTTCTTTATAATCTCTAACAAAACCCATGATGGCATCAATTTCATCTTGACGTGTATCATTATTCTGACAGCAAGGAAGATGGCAATTTATGAAAACCAAATCCGTATCAAATTCAGGCAAATCATAAACAAAAACACCATTACCCGCACTACCACTCGTACTGCCCTCTAAGGTAAGACGTCCTTTCAATTCAAATTTACTGACCATAATAATGTCTGGTAAAACCTTGGAAATCGTCCAAGTCTCACCGGTGGGCGCAGTGGGCATGATGTCTTGCATTAGGTTACGAACATCTCGTTCTGTATTGTCATAAATTTCTTGAAAAGCGATGATGTCTGGTTGAAGTGCTTGAATTATTCTTTTGAAAGCATCGGAGCGACCAGCCTCAAAAATGGCATCGCGCTGCACATTAAAAGAAATCACTCGAATATCTGAGCCAGCTACTTTTTTAAAACTATAATTTGAAACAATTAAACTCCTATCAGTTAACGTATGTCGTATATTTCCAATATCTGGAACTCTATCTACTCTACCTGAATCGTCACGTAGAAAAACCTTGATTTCAGGAGAAGAAAAAATATTGTTGTTATAAAAAAAGTCGTCTCGACGAAAAGCAATTTCGAAACGATTCGAGCTAACAGTAGGTGCCGAAACGTACCCAAAGTCAGCATGATTGATAAAATTGGTTACCCCATCTACATAAAGCAACCCTTCTTTATTTCCAAATTCAAAAATTAAATCTGACCCTAAAAACATAGCATTATTTGAGCCCGTGCTTACGTTATCATCGATATCTAAGTAAAGTGCTAATTCATTGTCTTCCTGCAAAATCATCTTTTGCCCTAGTTCAAAACTTAGATAAATAAACTGCTGGTCGCTGTGTATCCATACTTTTCGAAAATCCGAACCATTGTCGGGATCGATGGCGTCTTCAAAAGGAACTATAGCTTCCCAATCATCAAATTTTCCATCAATCAAAATATTCTGACTCTGACCCAAAATTGGGATCAGCAAAAAGAAAAGCACTAAATAACGCATAAGGAGTATTGAAAGGTTAACAGTCGGAAGTGAATGCAAAGGTAGGGATTGATTTCATCGATTCTTGAAAAACCACCTTTTTTGTAGCACAGCCATCTTGGCTGTGACAATGTTGTAAAAAACTACATTCTCTAAATCATCGTACTACACAGGCAGGATGCCTGTGCTACTTAAAATCGTAGGAGAGGCGAATAAAGAAATTTCGGCCAGCACTTACTGGTGCAGAAGTAGCACTTCCTGTATGAACGCCACCGCCGCCGCCCTGCTGATTGACTTGCTGTACGTCCAATATATTTTTGACACCTGTAGTGAGGCCAATTCGCTTTTTCCAAAATGTCTTAGTCGCTGTGAAATCCATCATCGTAAATCCATCAACAAATCGTTGGCTTACGATAGCCTCTCCTTTATCATTTTCATCAGGGTAGAACTCGATGCGTTTATCATTGATGCGCGTAAAAAGAGAAAGGGTCAGATTGGGTTTTGAAAAATTATAATTTACTTCATTACTTAATTCATACGTCTGATAAAAAGAAGCAACTTCTTCAAAATTCTCACTTTCTGGATTGTAGTAACCAATCATGGAGAGGCCGGCATTGATGCCTAAATTTTTCAGGCGATAGCCTGCATTCAAATTGATGCCTCGCGTTTTATAAATATCTTGATTGAAATAAGTAAAGTCTCCCGTTCCAGGTTTTGGGTTTTTCGAACCTGCCTCTTCCTCAAACTCAAACAACCCTATCCTATCCTGAATATGATTGTAAAAACCTTTGATTTTTAAATCAATGCGATTGTCTTTTTTTCGTTTAGAAAA
The DNA here is from genome assembly GCA_937924495.1 of uncultured Saprospiraceae bacterium. Classification (GTDB taxonomy): domain Bacteria; phylum Bacteroidota; class Bacteroidia; order Chitinophagales; family Saprospiraceae; genus JAGQWW01. Next base: position 16,916 of record CALDSS010000169.1, on the reverse strand, counting down.
ATTAAAAGCTAACTGAAAGTTATTGGATTTTTCAGCTTCGAGGTTTGGATTTCCTTTTATAAAATGATTGACATCAACGAAGTCAAAAAATAATTCTTTTAGGTCTGGGCTTCGGAAACCTTGCCCAAACGAACCACGCATTGTCCAGTTTTCAGATAAATTATATTTCAAATTAAAAGAAGGAACAAGCGGTGCGTTGTAGCGCGTATTATAAATAAATCGAACTCCTGGCTCAATGGTTAATTTTTGAAAAGGTTGATATTTCAGGGTTCCGAAAAAAGCATAATCTCCTATTTCAGAAAACCCATCTTTGCCACCTGCTAAGGTATCTGTGATGCGTTCACCAAATGCATTGTCATAACGTAAGTCAGCTCCAAGCTGAAAATTCAGAACACCATCATATCGGCTTGCAAACGTGGTACGCAACATGGCTCCGTTAAAACGAGAAGTGTCTTGTTCACCACTGACTAATGATGTTGAATCATTATCAAAATCGAGGCGCGTTGTGTTTTTTATTCGCTCAAACTCGTTATAGCCAATCGTTGTTTGTGTATAATATTTTTTCAAAACTGCCCCTTCATGTGTCACAGCGTGATTAGTACGCAATGTATTGTAAAAATCATCCCAAGCATAGGGTTTGAATTGTGGCCGACGTACATCCCCAAGGTTAACTACTTGCTCATCAAACCAAGAAAATACATATCTAAAATCTTGCTCACCGAGGGTATATCGCAAAGAAGCATCTGCATATCTTTGCTCTTTGGGATTCCATAAAACGGAACGCGTGGTGTCTGACCCAAAACCATTGAATTTATCAATACCACCATTTATCTGAAAAAGTAATCGATCTGTTATTCGACTACCAAATCGAGCCGTATAACTATTTTCGTTTCTATCTTCAATTTGAGCAGCCAGCCCAAATTCATTTCTGTTCAACTGAGATTTTTTGGTAATCAAGTTAATAACTCCACCCAACGCATCGGTTCCATATTGTACCGAAAGTGGACCTTCGATAATTTCTACCCGCTCTACTTGATTGAGATTGATTTGACTTAAATCAATATTTCCATCTAAACGACCAATGACAGGGACACCATCAATCATAATTTTGACATTCTGCCCATCAATGCCTCCAAGGCTCATACTACTTCCCAGAATCGCATCTTGATCAATGCGAATATTGGTTTCCATATTTAGCAGTTGTTCGAGGTTATTGGCACCTCGTCGCTGAATCATTTCTTTCTTGATGGTTTTAATTTCCTGCACAGCATTGCGGCTGTCGGTAGGTGCATACTGAGCAGTGACGACTACATCGTCGATATCAATTGACCATTCTATAGAATCGGTAGTTTGTGCTGTCAGAAGAGATGAAAGCGACAGCAACAGAAAGGTGATATGTTTTTTTAATTGAACCATAGAGACATAGAAGACCATATAAGTTTGGGGCTTAATGTCCTTACATAGAAGTTGTTTAAAAATAGATTTTAAGCTGTAAAATTGCATTTGAAGAACCTGATTTTGCTAAATTTTTCAGCCGTAGCTAAGGCTATGACTTAAAAATTTAGCTTTCTCAGAACCTTCAACTTCAATTTTTCGCGTCTAAACTCCATTTTTAAACAACTTCATAGTTTATAGATTTATTGAACTACAATTTTAGTGGAAACACTTTTTCCGGAGGTACTGTTTAAAACTAAAGCGTAAGTTCCCGACATTAGATTTAAATCATTGATGGCAACAGCATTGAAGCCTCCTTTTCCTCTAACAGATTTTTTATAAACCTGTTGACCCATCATATTGAAAATTGAGATACCAACATCTTCAGTATCATTTAATGAAAATGTTATCTCTGCTTCATTTTGAATTGGGTTTGGGAAAACAGCAACATCCTGCATCAAATCAGAACCCGTTGTACTGGCCAAACTTGCTACAAATTTTTCAAAAACCATCGTTCCTGTACTTACACCTTCAAAGTCTATAAAATGCATACGCCAAACAACTCCATTCCTTAACCTGACAAAATAAGTACGTTCCGTGTTGATTGTCCAAATTACGTTTTCAATATCAATGTCTTTCCAATCGTAGCCAATTAAATCTAAATCTGGAAGATATTCGGTAAAGCTTGGGAGATCGGCGTTTTGTGGAGATTCATTTACTTCTGCTACCTCTACACCTGGAGCAGACAAAACCCCGCTTACGGAATAATCTAAAAATCCTCCTATTCCATCATCTACTGGAGTATTATATCGAGTAAAAAGCAAATCCCAATTGCGCTCTACCTTTCTAACTTCTTCTTCATTAGCAACGGAATAGTAAATAAGATTACCATCTGTAGAGCGATTGAGATCAACCGTTGTGTTTACTTCATTCAAACCATCCAAATCAGCAAATCGGAAAGTAAATGCATTGCTGCTCAATGATTCAAATTTTATTTTTTTGTAGTTTCCTTTTCTTAATTTTAATACAAAAACTCTTGTGCCTTCTACACTTCTGGTTTGTGCATTATAACTTCCCCAACCAAAATCAATACCCGTATTCTCCCTTACTAAATTAAATGCTCCATTTTCCCAGCTAACTTCATCGTTATACAATTGTTCATCCAAATCACCTACCGAAATCCTTGCATCGAAATCATTGGTAGGTGCGAGATATAACTCAACTTGAAACTCATCAATGCCAGTTGCCTCATTTAAGTGAATAGCAGCAGCATGTATGTTTGTACTGAAAGCAATGTCCCAATCAGTATTTTCAACAATGTCCGTGTGGTCATTATCAAATTGATAAAAGACTTGTTGTGTATAACCTTCATTAAGAGAAACCTCTACAAATTGGGCATTTGCGAAGTTGAATAGAAAAACCGTTAAAAGGGTAAAAATTGAGCGGAACATCTGTATTACGTTGTGACCACAAATTTACCCTGTTTCTAATATGAGTAAAAGTTTGAATTGTAATAGATTTGTCATGATACAATCTTAGGATAATCGCATCTTTTTAAATGACGGATTTTTAGCTCATTTTTTAATGGCGTGATTTAAACTTTTAGAATAGATGCGAAAATGATATAAAATTGGTTCTGAAGAAGCCAAAAATTCAATGCATAGCCGCGCTACGGATTTGATTTTTGGCAAAATCAGGTTCAATTTGAGATTATTTGCAGCTTATTTGAAAAGTTTAAATCACTTCAATATTTTCTATCGCTTCTTTGATTTTTCTAAGCTTTTCTTTCTTGTCAATAATTGTGGGCGATGCCACCCTTTCTTTACAATCTGAAATTGGGCATCGTTGGCAAGTCGTACCAACAATTTTAGTAGGAATATTTGAGTCGTTTAAGAATTTTATTTTTTCAATTGCCTTAGCATCTTTTAAAATCCCCAAAGTTACGCTGACGTATTTATCGCGATTCGATTTTGCCGCCACCGTAATGGACAAGTAAGGTTCTGAGTCTATGAAAATTTCATTTTGAATATCAATTAAAATCGATTCTTCCTGTTCATTCAATTTTTTTAATAAAGAAAACCCCTTCCAACGCCTGCAATAATGTTCTTTCAAATCATTGGAGTGCGGTGGGTGTTTTTTGTTGATATGCAACTCTCGATTAATTCTAAATTTCCCTGATTTAGAGTTATAAATTGACCGTAGAAAAAAGATATTTTTCACATCAAAAAATTCTGGAATCAGATTGGTCATTCGCTGAAAAATCATTTCAGGAGAAGCGTGATATTTCTCCAACATTTTCAACAAAATTTCTCCATTCCATTGTTTTAAACTAAACAACTTCTCCAAATCCGCAATAAATGATTGACGATTGATGAGCAATGCGGCAGAAAAATAACCTGCTTTAAAATGATTCAGAGCCTCTTCAAAAGAATTAACCTCTATCAAAGAGGAGGTCATTGCTCGTTCCTTTAGTTTCAAATAATTAAAACCAATTTCTTTGCCCAACTGAAATGCTCTTTGAGAGTTAGTAAGTTCAGAATTTAATAGCAACTGCTTTTTCCTTTTCAAGAAAAGAGAGCGCACTTCTTTTAATTCGGGATGATGCTTCAATTGGTCATCCAAAATCTCATATCGATATTTCTCTTCGAGTATTTCTTGAAGACGTTCAACCGTCACCAATTCATCAGAACCTATTTTATGGAGCTTGCAAAATGCCTCGACCTCAAGTTCGATCGTATTAAAATAATTATTGTGCATTTCGAGATATGAACGCAGCGCACCGAAATAAAAATTTTCTTCTACCAAGGCGTAATTCCTTGACAAATTCACCAAAGTAGCGATGAATGCGCCAACTTTTGTAGGTGCTCCAGCCATCATTTCTATCACCTTGGCCAAATCAAGTCCAAAAAGATCTAATGGTAGCTCATTGAGAAAATTAGACTTCAAAAGTTCTTGTATTGGTGTTAAACTATTAGGAATTTGGTTAGAGATTAGCAAATTTTTGTCTGTGGAGAGTGCTTTGGCAATAATTTTGATTTTATCCTCTTTAGGAAATTTTTTCCCTTTTTCTATTTCATTTAAATAAGAAGTAGATAACCCCGTTAGCTCAGCAAACTCAGCAAAAGAAAGCGCTTTCTCCGTCCGAAGTTTTCTAATCTTTAGACCGAGAATGATCTTTTCATTTTGAAGTTTCTTACCCATGAACACAAAATTAGGTTTTCTTAGCGAATTTTCGCTGTATATCAAAATACCAATTGATAGGTAGCGTTATAAGATTGATAAATAACTAATTTTATACTTTCCCCTCTTATTGAACTTTTATCAATCCGTTCTCGCAACAATTAAAGAAAAATCTAATATAAAAGCATCAGGATATACCTTGGAAAAATGTGTGCAAATGGTTCTCTAAATCTACTTGCACATCATTTAATGACATTATTTTGTTTAAATATTTAATTTTGCGCGTTTTTAAAGTCAAAAATATGATTAAATATCCTCGAGAGATAAAATTGGGTAAGTTGCTTGTGTTCTTTATTTTTGGAATTGCAATGAATCTAACTGCCCAAGAAGATGGCACTAAAGTGAACCCCGTATCAACTAAACCTGTTGCAACTAAGGTGGCTAAGGAGAAAAAGACTGCAATTAAAAAACCATCCAGAGCCAAAATCACCAAGAATATTTACCATGATGGCGAATTCGAAATCGTAGTCAGCAGCTACGAAAACAATGGGGTAAAAACCATTATCGTTACTCGAAATAAGAAAGGAACTTTTCACGATCGCACGGAATGGGTCGGGAGAGGCGTCATCCCAAAAGAACTTAATTGGCTGATGGGAAAAGGTTCTCCAGCGCCTTCTCAAGAAGTCAAAGTCAAGAGCTATTTTGGTGTTATCATAGTTGATTCTAAAAACGACGAAGGAGGAGTTGATGTCACGGAAGTAGTGAAAGGTAGCCCTGCTTTTGAGGCTGGAATTAGACGAGGAGATAGAATTACTTCTATAGCAAGCAAGCAAGTGAAAGACGTTAAGGGCTTTGCCAATATATTGACAGAGAAAAAAGCGGGAGAGAAAATAGGATGTAGATATTTCAGAGGCAAAAGGCTCGCTATTGAAAGAGTACAACTTGAAAAACAACCTACCAAATCAGGTGTAAATCTGAAATCAATTGATGGTGGAGAGGTATTTGATTTTGTTGCTATGAAAAGAGCAATCGAAAAACCTAAAACAACCGCAACTGGGGGAAGTGGCGCTAAATTGATGCCTAAAAAATCCAATATGTCTTTGACTGGGTTTAATGCTGTAAAGACGCCAGGTGGATGGTTGAATGTATCTTTTTCGGCTCCAGAAGTTCCTATTACAGTTGTTGTTTTTGACAAAAAAGGAAAAGAAATATTTCACCAACACATGCCTTGGTTCAAAGGAAATTATAAGCAACTCATTAAAGTAAAGCCAGGTGTTGAAGGGCCATTTAGTTTGGTTGCTGCCCAAGGTTCGAGTGTTTATACGCAAGAAATAAAATAAATTACACTCCGAATTATAATTCGTTTTAAATAGAAGGAGCAATGGTGATTTTCACTTTTGCTCCTTTTTCTTTTTTATTGAAGTATCTTTCCCACTTCATTGCCGTCCAAAAGGCGATTTATTTGGGTGCATTTATTTTTCAATAAAAACATATAGTTTTTGAAAGCGATATTTGATCAAAAATTACGACAAGTCCGGCCAAGAATTGACGAAATCGTAAAAGACCTGCACGACCTGACTGTTGAGATAAAAGCAGAAGAAATCTCCCAAATGGTTAGTGACCTGCGCAATAGAATCAACGAACCCTACATGTTTGTGATTGCTGGAGAAGTAAAAGCAGGCAAAAGTAGCTTCGTCAACGCACTACTTTCTACTGGAAAAGAAATTTGCAAAGTGGCTCCGCAGCCCATGACTGATACAATTCAGCAAATAATTTATGGAGAAACTGAGGAAGTGGTTGTCGTGAATTCATACCTGAAAAAGATTTATCAGCCGATAGAAATTTTAAAGGAAATTGCGATTGTAGATACGCCTGGTACTAATACAATTGCTGAACATCATCAGGAAGTGACGGAACGATTTGTGCCTGCGAGCGACCTGATTGTTTTCGTCTTTGAAGCTAAAAACCCCTATCGCCAATCGGCTTGGGATTTTTTCAAATTCATCAATAAAGAATGGAGGAAGAAGGTGATTTTTGTTTTACAACAAAAAGACTTGATGAATGATGAAGACCTTGCCGTCAACATCAAGGGAGTACATGATTACGCTATAAAAAATGGAATTGCAGAACCGAAGGTTTTTGCCGTTTCTGCAAAAATGGAATTAGATGGCTATGAAACCAATAGTGGGTTTATTCATGTAAAAGATTATATCCGCGAAAATATCACTGGAGGGAAAGCGCCGATTCTTAAACTGCAAAACAACATTGACACCACTCGAAATATCAATGAAAGGATTGGAAATGCACTTGTGGACAGAACAAAGCAATATGATTTAGATGTAGAATTTCGAGAAGATATTCGAGAGACATTGGCTCATCATGAAAAAACTTCTCAAAATCAGGTTGATATTTTAGTTGAAAATCTTTTGGCTGGTTATGATAGAATCACTCGCACAAAAGAGCAAGAATTAGAAGCAGAACTCTCTCTTTTTGGATTAGTGAAACGTTCTTTTTCTTCTATTTTTAATAAAAAAACATCTATCAAAGCTTGGTCGGAAGCGTTTTCGAAAGACCTTGAAAGAGACTTACAAAAAGAACTGCAAGCCAAACTTCAATCAAGTGTGGGTGACTTGGCAGATAGCATTCAGCAAATGGCCAAGATCATTGATTTGAAAATTCAAAATAGCCAGACTGTTTTGAAAAACAATCATGAAATATTTAGTGACATTGCAGAGCGCCGTTCCAATGTTTTGAAAGATTTGCAAGATGCGTTTACCAAATTTTTGAGTCGTACTGAGAATTTTGCAGGTAGAGAATTATTCCCAGGCTCAGAGGCTTTATCTCCGAATTTATTGACGGGTTCAGGTATCGCAGTCATAGGAACCATTCTGATGACGGTGACCAATACGGCAGTTTTGGATGTGACAGGAGGTATTTTGACCGCAGCAGGAATTTTATTTGCAGGCGTCTCCACGACTTCCAAGCGTAGAAAAATCGTCAATGATTTCAAAAAAGAAATTACAGATGGTAGAGCACAAATCAGCGACGAGGTATATGATAAGTTGAAAACTTACGTTGCAAATATTAGGGAAAAACTGGAAGCGAATTTCCGAGAATTTGACAATCTGTTAGATTCTGAAAAAACTCAATTAGACAAACTCAATAGCATGCATGAATCCATCGAAAAACGATTGGAAGAATGCAAAACTGAATTACCTGTTTTATGATGAATTTTCTTTTTTCGATTCTTTTGGTTTTAAACGCCTTCACTGCACATGACTATCATGTCAGTGTCTGCGAAGTTGTTTACAACTCCCAAAATCAATCGCTTGAAGTTATTCAATCTGTGATTGTTGATGATTTTGAAAAAACACTAAAAAAGGCTTTTAAAAAGAAAAAAATCGACCTTTTATCTGAAGAGCAATTTGAAGAGAATGGGATTTTGATTCAATCTTATTTTGAAGAAAACCTAATCCTTTTTCAAAACGAGCAACAACTAAAATCTACTTGGATTGGTCATGAAATAGATGATACAAACCTCACGGCTTTTATTGAGTTTGAAAATATTTCCAAAACAGAAGCCATCAAACTACAAAGCACCCTGATGACTGAGCGATTCAGAAAACAACAAAACATGGTGCATTGGAAATTCGGAGAAGATTTTAAAACTTCCGTTTTGAATAGGAAAAATATCCTAGTGGAACTTATTCCTTAGAGTGTGTTTAAAACAACTTCCCCTGCCCGTCATCATCCAAATCAAAATCAATACTATCTCCTGGTTTCAATTTACCACCCTTAGGAGGTTTTGACTTTTTCTTTGGCGCTGCTTTTTTCGCTTTTGGTTTGGTCTCCTTTTTCGCAGCAGGTTTTTTAGGCGCTGACTTCTTCTTCGCCTTTGGCTTTTCCTCCTTCTTCACTGCTTTTTTTGGAGCAGCTTTTTCTTCTTTTGGAGGTGCTTCTTCAAAAAGAGTTTTGGATTCAGGATCTTCTTTTTTCGGAGGTGTATCGCTTGGAGAAGGAGTTGGTTTTTCATCACCAACAACGGTTATTTTCCAAACCTTTGAGTCAACAAATTTATTCCCCAATGCTTTCCAGCCTTTTGGATCTACAAACTCATCCAGTTTGACATTGGCAACCTTCGCCTTTTTCTTTGGGCCGTATTTACATTCCAATTCAACACCTGCATCGGCGGTAGCATATAATAAGGTAGAACCTTTGCTATCATTAATAAAACTGAACTTCTCCCCTAATTTCGTCGTCTCCACCATAAAACGCTTGGCCATCGTCCAGTCCTTTCCACCATAATAATGGAGAGCCGCAATTGGTTTATCTTTTTTAAATTTTCCAATCCAAACCAACTTTGTAGTATCGTAACGATTGGTCATTTCATAGTCCGTATTTTCATACGTTCCGTCATTATAAATTGCCAAAATCAAATCACCAGTATCAAAAGCACCGAGTAGTTTACCTCGCTCTTCTGTATTGAGGCGACCACTGGTTTCATCCATCCAGATTTTAAGTGCTCCCAAAGTGGATTCTCCCACTGACTTTTGAACAACCTTTCGAACTGGGTATTTTGTAATTTGATTTCCTCCAGCGCCTCTTCCTTTGATAGCTAACTCACCAAAATCATATTCAAATTCTTTGATTCTTGCCCTTGCATTCGGGGATAGAAATATCTCAACGATTTCTGATTCTGCATTGGGGTTCGCCGTAAAATAGAGGACTTTAGAATTTTTATCACTCTTAGTAAGATTGTAATTCTTATCCCGCGTGATAGCGGCTACATTAAATCGTTTGGCGTAAGTCTTTGCAGATTTACCATCTACATACAATAAATTGTAAGTGGTACGATCGTCCCCTTTTTTCCAAACGGCACAGTGTAGGATATTTTTTCCAACGAATGTCTTGTCCGAAATACGAGTGACTTGGAAAGTTCCATCTTTTTTGAAAGCGATGATGTCATCAATATCCGAGCAATCACAAATAAATTCATCTTTTTTCAACCCAGTTCCCACAAATCCTTCCTTGCGGTTGACATACAATTTAGCATTGTTGGCCACCACGGCCACCGCTTTGATATTGTCGAACTCCGTGATAATCGTTTTACGCTCACGGCCTTTACCGTATTTCTGTAAAAGATTTTCAAAATAAGCAATCGCAAACTCCGTCAGATGATCCAAGTTGTGTTGAACTTCTTTGAGATCAGCTTCGATTTGTGCAATCAATTCGTCCGCTTTGAAAGCGTTATATTTTGAAATCCGCTTGATTTTGATTTCGGTCAACCGAACGATGTCATCTTCCGTGATGTCACGCATGAGTTGAATCCGCTTGTCTCCTTTTTTAGTCTTATCAGAAGGCGTGGCGACATATTTTTTCAACTCCCGATCAATGGTTTGAATGACCTCTTCCCATGATTCACATTCCTCAATTTCGCGGTAGATTCTATTTTTAATGAAAATCTTTTCCAAACTCGCGAAGTGCCACTTTTCGAGCAGTTCTGCTTTTTTGATTTCCAACTCAATACGAAGTAGCTCGCGAGTACTTTCTGTATTGGTGCGAAGAATCTCTTCTACGGTAAGGAAGTGCGGCTTGTCATCAAGAATGATACAGGCATTAGGCGAAATGGATTGCTCACAATTTGTAAAAGCATATAATGCATCCATCGTTACCTCAGCCGAAACACCCGCTGCCAATTGAATTTCAACCTCAACTTCCGCAGCAGTATTGTCCGTAACTTTTTTGATTTTGATTTTACCCTTATCATTTGCTTTTACAATACTATCAATCAAGGTGCCTGTTGTCATTCCATAAGGCAAGGCCTTTACCAGAATCGTTGATTTGTCTTTGACTTCCAATTTTGCACGCACGCGCACCTTCCCTCCTCGCTTACCTCCCTGATAGTCGCTGACATCAATCATATTTTCTACGCCAAAGTCAGGGTAGATTTTTACGCGTTTTCCTTCCAAAATTTTAATACTTGCCTTTATCAACTCAATAAAGTTATGTGGCAAAATTTTGGTCGAAAGACCGACGGCAATTCCTTCTACTCCTTGTTTAAGAAGCAGAGGAAATTTCATTGGAAGCGTAACGGGTTCTTTTTTACGACCATCATAGCTGAGTTGCCATTCAGTCGTTTGCGGGTTGAACGCAACGTCTAATGCAAACTTGGTCAAACGCGCTTCGATATAACGAGAAGCAGCAGCACGGTCACCAGTACGCGTATCTCCCCAGTTTCCTTGCGGATCAATCAATAAGTCTTTTTGACCTAAATTAACCAGTGCATCACCAATGGCCGCATCACCATGCGGGTGATACTGCATCGTCTGACCAATCACGTTGGCTACTTTATGATAACGCCCATCATCCATTTGCTTGAGGGCATGGAGAATTCTGCGTTGAACTGGTTTGAGACCATCATGAATATGCGGTACAGCTCTTTCTAAAATAACATAAGAAGCATAGTCGAGGAAGTAATTTTCATACATTCCTGATAGGGTGATAATCTTATCCCCGTTTCCATTCTCTATAGTTCCGTTGCTCGTTTCCGACATATATGTTTCAGGTAGATATTAGGTAATCCAAAAAAACTGCGCAAAAGTATGAAAATTTCATTTTAAAACAAATTGTTTTAAAAATCATTCTTCTTTTTTCTTTTGAAATAAAATAAATAATCCAAGTTGCGATAAAATCAGTTTAAGAAAAACTTCAATGTGAAAATTAACGATTCATCTAATTGATCTCAGCTACAAATTCCCATAAATTTGTTTCACAATAGTATCTGAACTCTCTCCGATAGATACGTTCCTCCCTAAAGGTTATTCTACACATTCTTATCTCAATTTGAAACGTACATTTTTAGGATTAATACTACTAATCCATTTCTCTATAAGTGCTTTAGAGATGGGTTGGGTATTTTCTAAGGTTTATTGAACAAATATTTTATTTCTTAAAATTTTCGTATTATGAAAAATTTCAAAAAATTTGCTTTGAGTTCTACTCAACAAAGAAACACTTTTGGACAAGGTAGAAGAGAAAAGGATAGTGCAATAGAACTTGACCATGCTCAAAGAGAATATGATGAGCGCATTATCAATAATGAAAGAACAAGAAGAGACGTAAACGGAGGTGACTCTGGAACTCCACCTTCTGACGACGAATAGTTTGGAAGAACTAAGAAAAGACATTTATCCGCTCTCCCTTTAGGAGAAATTCACCTCCAACAAGTTTGGTTTTATAAATCAATTGGATCAATTCCACTTGGGAGCGGTGTGTTCTTTTTGAAATTTTTCAAACAAGTCAGAAAGCGTTAAGAAATAAGAGGTCATTCTTATGGAGTGGCCTATCTATGGATTGGCTGCAAGAAATTAATTTTTCTTGTGGCCCATCCTCTTTTCTTTAAACTAAAACATTATTCCAGAATAAGCTATTCGCCACCATTCATGGCACAAAATGTGTCCTTGAATCTAATTGCCCTCAAGGGTAAAAAAATCAACATTTCTTTCATGGCGATGAGCTTCCCTTTTTATAAGCAACTAGACCAATCGGACTGCGGCCCGACTAGCTTGCGAATGGTAGCTAAACATTACGGAAGAAACTACCCTATAGAATATCTCAGAGAAAAATGCTACATCACTCGAAATGGAGTATCTGTGGCAGGAATTAGCGAAGCAGCGCAGACCATTGGCATGCGGACGCTTGCGGCTAAAGTTCCTTTTTCTAAGCTAAAAGAAGCGCCACTGCCCTGTATTGCTTTCTGGCGACAACGGCACTTTTTGGTTATTTATAAAATCAAAAAAGGGCAGATTTATGTAGCTGATCCATCTTTTGGAAAAGCACAATTTACAGAGCAGGAGTTCTTGGCAGGTTGGGGAGACACCACAATTGAAGGAGAACGAGCAGGCATCGTATTGCTTTTAGAACCCACCCCAGCGTTTTATAATAGAGATGAAGTAAAAGGAGGCGAACCGATGGGATTCAGTCAACTCTTTGCCTATCTGCGACCTTATCGGAAATATATTTTCCAGATTTTTCTTGGAATGTTGATAGGGAGTTTATTGAATTTGATACTTCCTTTTTTGACTCAAGCCATCGTTGACCGTGGGATAGAATATCGCGATCTCAATTTTATCTACATTATTCTGATGGCGCAACTAATGCTATTTTTCAGCTTGACTGCGGTGCGATTTATCAGGAGTTGGATCTTGCTGCATGTCAGTACTCGAATCAATATTTCGCTGATTTCGGATTTTTTGGCGAAGCTGATGCGCCTGCCAATTTCGTACTTTGATACGCGCGTAGTGGGCGATATTTTGCAGCGGATTGGCGATCACCGACGAGTAAAGGCATTCCTAACTACCTCTACTTTAAATGTACTTTTCTCGTTTGTCAATTTCATTGTCTTTGGAATTGTACTCGCCATTTTCAATCTGACCATTTTTGGAATTTATTTAACGGCCACTATCTTTTATATCATTTGGGTAAGTATATTTTTGAAAAAAAGAAAAGAACTCGACTATAAACGATTCGACCAAATGTCTGATAATCAAAGTACGTTGGTACAATTGATTCATGGCATGCAAGATACCAAGCTCAATAACAATGAGGAGGAAAGACGATGGGAATGGGAACGCATTCAAGCAAAACTTTTCAGAATCAGTGTGGAGGGACTTAAACTCAATCAATATCAAGCAAGTGGTGCTTTTTTTATCAATCAACTGAAAGACATCTTCATCACCTTCATTGCTGCGAAAGCGGTAATTGATGGTCAGATGACTCTGGGTAGCATGTTGGCGGTGCAATACATCATTGGACAATTGAGCGGGCCACTGAATTCTATTGTTGGTTTTGTAGAAAAAGCACAAGATGCCAAAATTAGTTTGGAACGACTCAGCGACATCCACATGCAAAAAGATGAAGAGCCTGCAGAGCTTCGAAGATTGACAAAATTCCCAACCAACAAGACGCTCTATTTTGAAAAAGTAGCGTTTTCTTATGCTGGACCATCTTCGCCAAGAGTTTTAGAAAATGTATCCTTTTCAATACCAGAAGGAAAAGTAACCGCAATTGTAGGTGCAAGCGGAAGTGGCAAAACGACGCTTTTGAAGTTGCTTCTTAAATTCTATAAACCAACCGAAGGGAAGATATATCTAGGCAATAATCAATTTGAAAATTTCCATAGCAAATGGTGGCGCAATCAAGTGGGAACAGTAATGCAGGACGGATTTATCTACTCAGATACCATTGGTAAAAATATAGCATTAGGCGCTGAGCGAATGGATGATGAACGATTATCTTACGCTATTCATATTGCCAATTTATATGACTTGTTGGACAAACTTCCTAATGGCACCCAAACCAAAATCGGAGCCGAAGGAATGGGACTAAGCCAAGGTCAAAAACAAAGAATACTGATTGCAAGAGCAGTTTATAAAAATCCACTCTTCCTCTTTTTTGACGAAGCGACCAGTTCGCTTGACGCGAATAATGAAAAAGTCATCATGGACAACCTCGATGAATTTTTCAAAGGCAGAACGGTTGTCGTGGTAGCCCACCGACTTTCTACCGTAAAAAATGCCGATCAAATCATTGTGCTCCATCATGGCAAAGTTGTTGAGCAAGGTAATCATAGAGAGTTGGCCAGTAAAAAGGGCTATTACTACGAGTTAGTAAAAAATCAGCTCGAATTAGGTGCTTAACATGCTCACCGATGTTTACTAAACTTTCAAAGTTTAGTAAACATTACCTTCTGAGTTCCCCTCACATTTTTAACGCAAATTTCAACCATGACAACAAGTCAAACTGAAATACAAACGACCATCCAGCACAGTGAGGAAGTTCATGATATTTTATCGGAAATTCCAGGATGGACCATTCGTTGGGGAATAACTGTTGTTTTTCTAATTGTAGGATTACTATTGGCCATGAGTTGGTTTATAAAATATCCAGATGTAGTGGTAGCACCTGTGATGTTGACCTCTTCTAAGCCACCTGTTGGGGTGGTTGCCAATATGAGTGGCCCCATGCAGATTTTTAAGAAAGAAGATACTTTTGTCAAGAAAGGGCAGTTGATTGGTTTGGTAAAAAGCTCAGCTGAATTTTCAGATATAAAATTATTGAAAAGGAGCTTGAAAACTCAGCCACAACTCCATGATCTGAACGAAAATTGGCAATTGGGAGAACTACAGCCGTTTTTTAACGAATTAATAATTCAACTAAAAAGAAAGAAAAATTACACTGCAGTTGGCAACCAAAACAAAAATCGGAAGAAGCTAATCTCCAAACAGATAGAGGAATTTGAAAGCATTCAAAAAAAGACAAAAGATAAAATCCGCTCTATGCAGCGCGATTATGAATACTCAAGAAAGCTTTTGAGAACACGTTATATTCCACTCTATGAAAATGGAGACATTTCGAGAGAAAAATATGAGCGCTACGCTTTGGAAGTAACGGAAACCTACCGAAGAATCGAAAGTTTGGAAGGTGAAATCAATACAATTAACGAGCGCATTCTTATTTTAAAAAAGGAAAAACAGGGCGTAGATTTTGAGCAAGTCAATCAAACAACCGCAACGACCAATGAGTTGGACAATGCCTACACTCAACTGAAGAGCCGACTTTCAATTTGGGAACAACAATATTTACTCCGCTCTCCTATCAGCGGAAAGTTGGTGTATGTAGATTTTGCAAAAGAGAATATGTTTTTGCAAAAAGACTCAGAAGTTGCTCGCATCATTCCGAGAGGAGGAGGGCAAGTCTATGCAGAGATGATTTTGCCGCAGACTAATCTAGGAAAAGTAAAAAAAGGACAGAAGGTCTTTATTGAACTGGATCAATATCCAAAAAGAGAGTTTGGGAGTATTGAAGGAGTTGTGCAATCCATAGCACCCGTCAGCAGAGAGCAAGGGTACAAGGCATTGGCAAAATTGCCTGCAGCTCTAAAAACCAGTGCCGATAAAACCATTTCTTTTAAGCATGGTATGTTGGGACAAGCAGATGTAATTACAGAAGATATACGACTAATTCATCGCTTTTTCTATCAGATTAGGGAAGCCTTTAAATAACGATGATTCTCTACAGAAGCGAAAAAACATTGGTTAAATCGATTTCACAGCAGCATCAATGCAAGAGATAATACCTATTTCACTATACCCAAAAATTTTAATTTTTGTGCAAAAAAAAATTTGCTGTACTATTTTGTCAAAAAAAAGCGAACGAAAATTTGATTTACTTTTTTAATCAAAATCATTTATTTTAAATGTTTTTATTTTTATTTTTCATAAAATACGAAGTCACATTTTATCAAAATATCATTTGACTTTTATGAATTATAAAAAATTAAATGTCATTATTACTCTTTCTGCAAATTGCCAACAACGCTGTATGCTCATAACTTTGTGTTACCAATAGAATTAAACACCCCCACAACTTTCCTCCCAGTTCTTAATTAGCGCAAGTTGCGATGAACAAGAAGTTATAATGGTGAAACCGCTTATCTCAAACAAAAATGATAGGTTTCGTATTTATTCTTCTAAAATTGGGATACCCTGCCACTGTTTAGCGAATACATCGCAATTAATAAAATCACAAAAGTTTAAAGATTACTGGACAAGCACACAGCGCTTGTCATTCAAAAAATATTCAGATGCTTTGCGTCAGACTGGACGCCTCGTTTTTAAAACAAAAAACTTAACAAACCTTTTTTTGACAATTTTACAAACACTATTTAAGATGAAAAATTTTTTACAATACACACTCAACAAGGTTCAATCTCAAAATATTTTAGGAAAAGGAATTGAATCCATGCAAATGGAAGATCCATTTATTCCAGAAATGTCTAGTCCATATCCACCTCCAGGAGAAGAAGAAATTATTATTAAAGAACTACCTGGTAAAGGCAGAAATAAAAAGCAGAAATAAGTTGTTCACGAAATTTGATGATAAATTGAAGTTGTTTAGAAATAGAGTTTAGAAGCGAAAACTTGGATTAAAAGTTCTGAGGAAGTCAAATTTTCAATTCATGGCAGTGCTATAGATTCAAAATTTAGCAAAATCAAGTTCTTTAATAATGGATTTGCAGCTTATAAATCTATTTTGAAACAACTTCACCAATAAAAAATTGACCATTCCTCAAAAATTCCATCTTGAAAGAAGAATTTTCATATTGAAGTTGTTTAAGAATTCATGATTTCGCGAAAGTGAGAAAATTTTATTCTGAATAAGGCAAAAACCACAGTTGATGCCTTAGCATCAACGAGGATTTTTAACGTAATTCAGGATTAAATTTGCCGCTTGTAGCCAAT
>CALDSS010000168.1 GCA_937924495.1 uncultured Saprospiraceae bacterium | reverse complement strand
ATTAGCGTTAAGCATAGAGATTGGACCACCGGTGGTACCCAAAGCTGCCCAGTGATTGGGCGAAGGAATATCTACGCCTTCCAGTCGCCAAAGAACTGCCGAAGGCGAATTTCCTCTAACGATAATATCGTTTCTATCATCACTTGATCCACTTACGCCCGCGTAATTTTGAGCCATACGAGAGACATCTCCCAATGAACCAGAGAAGCGCGAAACTTCCTCCATCGTCATGGAACGTGCACTTACGGCTGCCATTTCATTGACAGCAGTTCGCTTGCCTTTGGTGGCAGTGACGACTACTTCTGCCAATTCGTTGAGGTCTTCTTCCATTTCGACATTGAGAATCAATTCTTTCCCTGAGTTGATCAGTAAATTGGTTTTTGTAACCGGTTTATAACCAATGTATGAGAATTGAAGCGCCTGTCTTCCAACTGGAATATTTTCCAATTTGAAGTTGCCATCTACATCTGTAGTGGTACCCGTTACTTCTTCATTGCCCAAAAGCATTACCGTAACTCCGATGAGTGGATATTCTGCTTCTTTATCGAGGACGGTTCCTTTAATGGTTTGTGTGATTTGCGCTTGTGCGCCAAAAAAGGTAAAAAATAATAGGGTGATAAAAATGAATTTTTTCATGTCTGTGATTTGCAAAAAGTCTTGTGTCGGGTGACTTCTTCTGTTAAGTTTTAAAAAATAGTGGTTTTAAAATGCTAATGTGCTTTGTCATATTTCTTAATTCAAATGTCTGATTTCTATTCCTTTCTTAATACTCTTTTTCAATGAATTGTAGAATTATCGGGTTGAATTGTAGTTAGTCAATTTTTCCCATAGGATTAAGACCAATTGGAACCGTTTTTAATTCGGTTTTGAATTTCATCATCCACATTATCATAAAAGACCATTACATCTTGTAGGGTTGCAAGCCTTCCATTGTGCATGTAGGGTGCGGTGAATTTTAAATTGCGAAGGGTAGGAGTGCGAAAGGCAAAATTTCCATCACCCTCATCAATGTCATTGAACCAAAATGATAATTGAGATTTATAACGTAAATAAAATGGTGAGAGGCATTTATTTCACCTTCTGCAAAGCTTGAGCATGAGGCTCAATTTCAAAACGTGGAGGTTCTTTTTGAGCAAATAAACTAAGAAGTTATGCGAATCAGGAGTTGAATTTTAATAGCACCTTGCTTCAGCAAGTTGATTAATTGAATAAATAGATGGCTATGAATTTGATACTTGTACCCTTGTAAGGTGCTAAAAAACTATTTCTCAACCCCTGATTGGCATAAGTTGTTTAAAAACTCATTGCTTGGCTACAAGCGGCAAATTTAATCCTGAATTACGTTAAAAATCCTCGTTGATGCTAAGACATCAACTGTGGTTTTTGCCTTATTCAGAATAAAATTTTCTCACTTTCTCGAAATCATGAATTCTTAAACAACTTCTAATCACGAAAGCAAGTAATAGAAATTTTAGCAACCGTATTTTTCTCATGATTTTGACAATTTGATTTGTCACCTTGACAATTTCAAGTCAAAACCCCTTCAAAATATACCTGAAAATAGGTGATTTTTTGATGTTATTCGCCTAAGACCAAATCTGTTCTTATCTTTACTTACTGGAAATTTAGAACCACCCACTCACCTATCCCAGATTCCCGTAAAAATCAAGTTTGACCTATTTATTATCCCTTACGAGGAAAAAACAAACATTTATGAACAAATCTATACCGACGTTAAAACTTGGAATCTTTGTAATTCTCTTTTTTCAGTTTTCTGCGCTTATCGCACAATTTTCTGTGAAAGCCGATCGCCCTGATGCGACCTATCGAGCAGGAGAACAAATGAATTTTATTTTCAACGGCGCAGGAGGCGGAACGGCCACCTATACTATTCGATATGATAGAGGTCAGGCACCTGATATTACATCAGGTACGGTACAAGCATTTGGAGGACAGGGAGCAATTCCATTTACGCTAAATGAGCCCGGTTTTGTTTTTTGTTACGTGACCTTGAATGGACAAACCAGCGTGGCAGGAGCAGCATTTTCACCTTTCGAAATAGATGAATACGAACCTGATCCAGCAGATTTCGATGAATTTTGGAATGGTTGGAAGGCTAAATTGGCGGCAGTGCCGATGAGCCCACAAGTCACCCCGCTTTTCCCAGATCCAAATGCACAAACGAAAGATTTTAGAATTAGCCTTGGTCAGATTGATGGCCGCCGTGTTTATGGCTATCTTTCTATTCCTCCAGGCAACGGGCCATTTCCAGCTATTATTACACATTCTTCTTTTGGTGGGAATGCCAATTTTTGTATCCCTCGACCTGAAATTGCACTTGAAGTAGGTGCTATTTCGCTTTCTATTTGGATGCACAACACCCAGCCCGATATAGAAGATTTCAATGCCTATAAACCAGAAGTTTGGGGTGATAAGGATCGAATCTATCACCGATATGGTGTTTTGGGTTTGGTACGAGCAATGGATTTTATTGAATCTTTGCCCGAGTATAATGGGAAGGATTTAGGACTTTTTGGAGTGAGTGAAGGAGGGGGAATGTCCATGCTTGCAGCAGCGGTTGATGACCGACCGACTATGGTAGGCGCATCAATTTTCGCCATGAGTGAACACACAGGATTTAACTATGATCGCGCCAGTGGTTTTCCTTTCTTTTTGTTGAGAGGTTCTACGGGATGGCCGCCACAAGTAGATCTACAAGCCGTGGAAGACACCAAGTATTACGATGCCATGAGAGCAGCAAAGAGGATTGACGTTCCTTTCTATGGTACAACCAGTTATCAAGATGAAACGGTAATGCCCGCAACCAATTTTTCTGCTTTTAATAAACTCAAAGGGTCTTCTGTTTTAGTGCATAAAATTGATGGCGTTCATCTCAATCCAGATGAGTTCTTTTACGGAAAATTTGATTTTATGCGAAAGCATTTTAATCAAGGAGGCCAAACGGGTTATTTCGCAGATGCAGGTCAAGACATTTATAATGCCAACGGGAGTGTTTCCCTTACGGGGAAAATTGAACAGAATGGTAGTGAAAGTAATTCCATTCCAGTCCAATGGGAATTGGTTAGTGGTCCAGGTCAAATTATTTTTTCTAATAAAACTTCCAGAGAAACGCAAGCAAGTTTTACAGCGCCAGGCGAATATTTAATTCGCTTTCGCGCAACTGATAAATCCATGTTGGCCGCTACCAATGCTTATTTTACAATCACGGATTACATCGTAGTTTCAACAGACAGTGGAAGTGATTTATGTGCCACCGCAGGGGGTGATGCCGATGGGGATGGCATCTGTGCGGATGATGATTGTGACGATAATAATCCGAACATTTCAGAACTTGGAGATGCTTGCGATGACGGAAATCCAACGACTACAAATGATATGATTCAAGCAGACTGTAGTTGTCAGGGAACAGCAGGTGTGCCGTGTGCCACCGCAGGCGGCGATGCTGATGGAGATGGCATCTGTGCTCAGTTTGACTGCGATGATAACAACCCAGACGTTTCAGTAAGAGGAGATGTTTGTGATGATGGAAATTCAAATACAGAAAATGATATAATTCAAGAAGATTGTTCTTGTGCTGGAACACCAATTGCTCCCCCACCCACGGGTGATTGCAGGGTGACCTATGAGATAAACGGATTGAATATTAAAATAGAAAATCTGAATGCTCCAGTAACGGCAGTTAAGATTTTTGACCATGCCTTTAGTGAAATGTTTGTCTGTAATGTTTGGACAACCGATTGCGGAAATGAAATTTCTTATGATGTTCCTTTGGCAGGAAAGTACATTCTTTTCATTCAAACTTACCCAGATTGGAACGAACCCGCCATTTGTGATATTTTTAAAGAAGTGGAAGTCACAGGCGGAATAGTAACCAATCCGTGCGATACTGCTGGCGGTGATGCCGACGGTGATGGTGTTTGTGCCGATGATGACTGTGATGACAATAATGCAACTATTTCAAAACCAGGAGACGCATGTGATGATAGTAATCCCGATACTATAAATGATGTAATCCAGGAGGATTGTTCGTGTGCTGGTACTACAATTCCTCAATCGGGATGTCCTGTGGTTTGGCAATTGGAAGGCACCAATCTTTTGGTTTCCAATATCGTTGGAAATCCGCATGACATAAAAATTTATGATGAAAATTTAGCCATAATTTTTCACTGCAATTCGGACAATAATGCCTGTAGTGAAACGATTACTTACGACTTGCCTGGCTCTGGTGTTTACTTTCTTCAAATTCAACTGTGGAATGGTTGGTCAAACAAACTTTGTGAAGTGTTTGAAAAAATTACAGTAAGACAAGCGCAACGAATTTTCGCATTTGATTTAGAAACTAAAAAGCATAATGTTCATTTAAATTGGACAAATAATACAGGTTCGGAAAATGGCCACTTCGAAGTGCAACGATCTTTTGACGGTATCCATTTTTATACCATTAATTTAGTAGATGGAACTACTTTTGAAAATGACCCTAAATTTTACCAAGAGGTTGATAGTCAGCCTTTTATAGGAAAAAATTTCTATCGAATTAAATTAAATTACCTCGATGGGACGTCTGAATTTTCAGACATCAAAAAAGCTCATATTGATGATTTAGAAACTTTTGGATTGTTTCCTAATCCAGCGCAAACGCAAGTTCATATTTCTCTGAAAGGGTATCATGGAAAAAAGGTTGAAATCCAATTGGTCGATCAATTGGGGCAACGTGTAAGTACTACTAAACTGGATGCAGTTTCTGAAAATTTCCACACCTTAGATTTATCCAATTTACAAAATGGAATACATACCGTTTGGGTGTTTGTAGATGGACACCGACCCATTGGTAAAAAACTGATAGTCAATAGAAGTTATTGATAAAATGAAGCCGCTAAAATTGAATTTTTAGCGGCTTTTTTATGGCCTGGAAATTGTCCCAGTTTTTTTAGCTTTTTTTAACTTTTATTTGCCTTGCAAGGTGGTTACTTCCCGTAACCTTCTTACTTAGTCAAAGTGAAACTCAAGAGGTCACGGAAAGTGACCGCTTGAGAAGGCTCAAGAAATTGTCAATTAGTTTATTTCACAATGTTCTCACCGTAAAAAAACATACATTTGAGTTTTTAATAAAGAAATGGTTTTCTCCACTAAATGTTAGGCCCTTTGAAAACGTATTTTACTTGTGGATTTGGCTTTTGGATTATGTTACTTCTCCTTATTGGTTCTCAACCAATGATTGCCCAAAACGGAGTGAATAAAGCCGAATATCGACTCAAGGCAAAAAGAGCAACGGAGAAGATTTTGATTGATGGAATGTTGGATGAACCCAGTTGGCAAACGGCTGACACCACCACTCATTTTCAAAACAAATGGCCGATAGATAAAGGATTGCCACCGCTTCAAACAAAAGTAAAGGTGACTTACGACGATGACTTTTTGTACATCGGAGCAGTGTGTTATGAAGATAGCCCCAACTACATCATTCAAACCCTAAAAAGAGATGCCAACGTTTGGAGTTCTGATGGATTGATGGTCATCCTCGATCCAGTCAATCAGCAATCCAATGGTTTCATGTTTTATACGAATGCATTGGGTGTGAAAACGGATGGTTTGATTTCGGCATCAACTCGTGACCCAATTAGTAGAGATTGGGATAATAAATGGATAGTAAAAGTATCGAGAACCGTAAAGGGAGATTGGACAGCAGAAATCGCCATTCCTTTCAAAACACTTCGATATGAAGGTGGACTGAAAGAATGGGGGATCAACTTCCTCAGAGCGGATGTGGGCAATAATATGTATTCCACTTGGGCACATGTTCCGATTCAATTTTCAGGGCCAGATTTGGGTTATGCTGGAACCTTAGAATGGGACAACTCACCGCCCGAAACGGAGGGTAATATTGCTATCATTCCCTACGTGACTGGAGGAACTTTTATCGATAACGAGGAAACTGATCCAGTATATGACGCTACTTTTAATGCGGGTTTGGATGCGAAAGTAGCAGTGACCAATTCTTTAAATTTGGACTTGACGGTAAATCCAGATTTTTCGCAAGTTGAGGTTGATGTGCAGCAAACCAATCTAACGCGGTTCAATCTGTTTTTTCCAGAACGGCGAACTTTCTTTTTAGAAAACAGCGATATTTTTAATGATTTTGGTTTGCGCTCAGCCCGCCCGTTTTTCTCTCGTAGAATAGGCTTGGATGAAGATGCACAACCCGTTCCTATTTATGGTGGAGCGCGACTCAGTGGTAATCTTGGAGAAAGCACGCGTATCGGTTTGATGACCATGCAAACGGGGGCTTCTGATGCTACGGCGGGTCAAAATTACTCCGTTGCAGCAGTTAGTCAGCGCGTCTTGGGTAGGTCTTTGGTGAAAGCGATGGTCATCAATCGCCAAGGAGTTGGAGGAGCGTTTTTCGACTCAAAAGATTATGGTAGAAATGTGAGTACTCGTTTTATGTATAATAAACCCAATGGAAATTTTTCTGCTTGGTTGGGTGGTCACGGTTCTTTTTCTCCAGAAAAATTCAATGATAATTTTCTACTAAATGGCGGATTTCAATATCGAAATAGAGTGTTCAATTTCATGCAATCTTTAATGGATATTGGAGATAATTATATAACTCATGTTGGTTTCACGCAGCGGTTAGATAATTATAATGCAAAACAGGATACGACTGTTCGCATCGGTTATTCACATTCTTTCAATCGCATTGAATATCGCCTTTTTCCCAAGAAAGAAGATAGTAAAGTTAACTTCCATCGCTTTTCAGCCGAGTTGTTCAATGTAATTTCGAGAGGATTTGGATTTAGCCATTCCAATAGCGAATTGAGTTGGGATATTAGATTTGCGAATACTGCCCAGTTTAAATTAAAAGGAGAATTTACCTTTGACGAACTACCTTTTGAAACTCAAATCTTAAGCGAAGATTTTGAAAATTTACCGGAAGGTTGGTACAACTTCAATACCGTTGAAATTGGCTACGAATCAAATGATCGAAAATTTTTCTCCTATGAAGTAGGCGCTGAAGTAGGCCAGTTTTATAACGGCAGTTTTAGAAAATTTGAAGGAAGCCTAAAATATAGAACCCAACCTTGGGGTAATTTCGAGCTCAATTTTGAACGCAATCTCATTACGCTTCCCGACCAATACGGCGATGCCGATATTTGGCTCATTGGCCCGCGTATCGAAATCAGTTTTTCAAAACAGATGTTTTGGACGACTTTCTTACAATACAACACACAAGGTGAAAATTTCAACATCAACAGCCGTTTCCAATGGCGCTATGCTCCGATGTCAGACCTCTTTCTCGTTTACACCGACAATTATGCAACTGAAGTTTGGGGCTTGAAAAATCGAGCGTTTGTGTTGAAGTTTAATTATTGGTGGCAGCTCTAATTCAAAGTTGCTATCTTGTGAGAGAGTTTTAAACTTTAACCTATGAAAAAAATCTTAATCCTCTTTTTCTGTTTTTGGTCAAGCTGCATCTATGCTCAATTGGGCACCCAATACCCCTCCTCCAATTCCTCATCATAATGTCCATGCCCTGAAAAGTAGATGATAATATTGTCATCGGCAGTGATGTTACTCACAAATGATTTTAAAGTGCGCAGGATGTTTTTCTCCGTCGCATTTTCATTAAAAACTTGAGTGATATTTTCTTCTTCAAATTGATACGACTGCTTTAGCAGGTTGGCAAAGTCCGTGGCATCCTTCACCGCGTTTTTGAGCGGCTTCCAATGTTGATATTGGTCGATTCCGATGGTGAGTAAATAATTAGTGCCTTTGAAGCCCCAATCATTTTTGTTTTCATCGTCTAAAATCATCCCTCGATTAGACATGGTCGTGTGGCCTTGGTGTATAAATATGTTTTCTCAAAAAGTAAATACAGGGTAACAAAAGATTTCTTAATCTTCTCAGGCGGTCACTTTCCGTGACCTCCTGAGTTTCCCAAGAGAACTAAAGAGGTCACGGAAAGTGACCGCTTTAGAATCTCAAATTAACTTTTGTTACAAAGTAGTAAATCTGATTGTTAAAATTGTTTGATTGTTATAATTGTTACTCAACAATCAAACAATCATTCCTCCCACCAAATTAGATAAAAAATCGAATCTCTAAAAATCAATGAACTTCTTTTATTTTTGCGCCCCGCAAATATTTGATTGACGATGAGATTGATATTTTCCTTGGTTTTGGTTTTCCTCAATGGTCTTGCTTCTGCACAAGGGCAAGTGACCTTTGAAGCGTTTACGGATGCTAAAGAGGTTGTGGAAGGTAGTACTTTTGAAATCACCTTTTCGCTAAAAAATGCAAATGGGGCAAATTTCCAGCCGCCAAGTTTCAAACCTTTCAAAGTAGTCAGTGGCCCCAATCGCTCGATAAGTAACTCGATAATTAATGGAAATGTCTCTTCAGAGATGACCATTACTTACATGCTTTTGGCGGAGAAAAAGGGGAGTTTTGTGATTAGAAGTGCAAAAATTAAGGCCAATCGCAATGAGTTGATGTCAAAACCTATCAAGGTTCAAGTTGTAAAAGGTAGGAAAATTGCTCCAGGTGCCACAGGTGGAGCGGAGTACTTTTTAAGAGCTGAGTTTTCTGACTCAGCAGCTTATGTAGGGCAACAGGTGCTTTTGGATTATAAAATTTATACAAAAAAGAATATTGAGTCCTACAACTTAGTCGCCGAATCGGACTACAATGGAATCTTTAGCACAGAAGTCAGACGTTACAATAATCGCCCCACCAGAATTGCCTTAAATGGCGAGCAATACGTTGTTCAAACTATCAGAAGGGTAGCGCTTTTCCCACAGCAAACAGGGGAGTATTTGATAAGCCCCCTTAGGATTAGAATAGGAATAGAAGACCCCAATGCACGTCGAAGGCGAAGTTTCTTTTTTAGGAATTTGAAATATGATAATGTCGCGTCTGATGGAGTGATTTTGAAAGTCATTTCCCTTCCAGGGGAGGCGCCCGATGATTTTTGTGGAGCCATTGGTCGATATGAAATGAATGCATCTGTCACACCTACCAATCTTACGACTGATGACGCTGTTTCGGTAAAAATGATCATCAGAGGAAATGGAGATGGACGTCAATTGATTCCAAAAAACTTTAACTGGCCAGAGGAATTTGAGGTATATGACCCAAAAGTATCGGTTGAAGATGCCTCAGAGGATGGAGGAGAGGTTATACATGCCAAAGAAATTGAGTTTGTCGCGCTACCCACTCAGCAAGGGACTTTTCAAATAAAACCAACGATTAGCTACTTCGATGTTGATTCGGCTGATTATGTTCAGCTAACGGTAAATCCAGTGGACGTGACGGTTCGGCAAGGCATCAATAAACCAGGAAGGACCAATATTAGTCCACGTGAAGCTGGAGAAGACGCGGATCTACATCCAATAAAAACAGAGACTTCGCTTCGAAAATTCAGTAAACCATTTTTTGGTTCTCCGATTTTTTGGTTGTTATTCTTTTTACCGATAGCGATTTATGGTTTCCTATTTTACAAAAAGAAAAAAGAAGCTGAAGAAGATAATATTGATCCACTTTTGAAAAAACGATTGAAGGCGCAGAGAGTAGCTCAGAAGAAATTGGAAGTCGCAAAAGGATACTTAGATAAAAACGATGGTAAAAACTTTTACGATGAAATTGCGAATGCGACATTGGGTTATGTGGGTGATAAATTAAATATCCCACTCTCTAAAATGTCAAAATCGAATGTAGAAGAAAAGCTAAATAGTTTGAAAGTAGAGCAGTCCCTTATCAGCCGTTTTATGGAAATTTTGAAAACCACGGAGATGGCCAGATTTGCTGGAATGGGCAACGAATCGTCTATGCAAAAAATCTATTCAGAGACGTCAGAAGTGCTGGTTGAGATCGAATCTGCGATAGGTTAATTTCGAAAATTAGATTATAAATCTTCCTAATATTTAATATCCCAAAATCTAATTTCACCCTAAACTTCTTTTTTACGATAAATTTCATTTGATTTGTGGGCTTTTGGAAGGTCTCGGCTTTCCTATTAAGCATAACAAATCCGAATTTAGGGAAAACCACAAACCGCCTTCATAAAAGATGTTCAGTTTATTTAATCAGGAATTAGCAATTGATCTTGGCACAGCGAATACGCTTATTATCCAAGACGGAAAAGTCGTTGTCGATGAGCCTTCTATTGTCGCTATGAATCGGCGAACGAATGAAGTCATTGCTGTAGGGCACAAGGCCATGCAAATGCATGAGAAAACGCATGAGGATATAAAAACAATCAGACCGCTTAAGGATGGCGTAATTGCCGACTTCCAAGCTGCGGAAAATATGATTGAAGGTCTTATCAATATGGTGGGCCAACGAAAGAAGTTCTTTTCACATTTAAAAATGGTAATCTGTATTCCTTCAGGTATTACTGAGGTGGAAAAAAGAGCCGTTTTTGACTCTGCCGATCATGTTGACTCAAAAGAAACGTATTTGATTTACGAACCAATGGCTGCCGCGCTCGGTATAGGACTGGATGTAGAGGAGCCAATTGGAAATATGATTATTGATATAGGAGGAGGAACAACAGAAATTGCCGTAATTGCTCTTTCTGGAATTGTGGCCGATCAATCGATTCGTACGGCAGGAGATGAGTTTACCACAGATATTGTAAACTACATGCGTCGTCAGCACAATATGTTGATTGGAGAAAGAACGGCAGAGCAAATCAAGATTCATGTCGGTTCAGCCCTTCCAGAGTTGGAAAATCCACCAGAAGATTATGCGGTAAATGGACGAGATTTGATGACTGGTATTCCAAAACAAATCATCATAACCTACCAAGAAGTAGCACATTCTTTAGATAAATCTATAGCCAAAGTAGAGGAGGCCATCCTGAAAGCACTTGAAACCACGCCCCCAGAGTTGGCATCAGATATTTATAAAACTGGTTTGTATTTGACAGGCGGCGGAGCTTTACTTAGAGGGTTGGATATTAGAATTGCCGGTAAAACAAAACTTCCCGTAAAGGTAGCCGATGATCCGTTACGAGCGGTGGTGCGCGGTACTGGAATTGCCCTTTCAGATGTTGAACGATACAAACCAATCTTGATAGACCGAAGAAGCGTTTAATAGAATAGGCTAAAAGTTTTAAAATGCACACTTTGCTTTTGAAGAGGAATTCTCCGGTGTGAGAATTCCTCTTTTTTTTAATGGGAGAAAGGAATAACTAACTCAAGTTATAAAACCATTGGCAAGCTACCTCACTAATCGTAATTTAGATGAATTAGAAAAAGGCATTTCTCTGGTAGGAAGGCTCAGAAAACAATTATTAGTCTTAATTTGCGGCAACAATTTTGTCAATTACCTTTGTGGTAATACATACTAAGAGATGGCTAGCTTTTTTGGTGATTTTTCGAGGTTCAGTTCTATACTGGTTTTTTTGTTTTTGGAAATGATTTGCTTCATACTAATTGTGCAATTCAACCAGAAGCAAAGTGACATCTTTTTCTATTCAGGAAGTTATTTTTCGGGTAAGGTTTTAGAATCTTACAATCAACTAACCAATCATCTTTCGTTATCGGAGGTGGCAGATAGTATTGCAAATGAAAATGCAGCATTGTTGGAAGAAATGATCAATGATAGAAATCTCCCCCTCCTTGTTTTTAAAGATACACTTACAATTGAAATAGATACTTCAGCCACCGACCAATATGTCATGCACTCTGCGCAAGTCATTAATAATTCCATTAATAAAAATCGAAACTTCTTTACCTTAAATAAGGGCGCCAAGGACGGTATCCAACCACATCAAGGTGTACTCACTTCAAAAGGAATTGTGGGCGTAGTAAGAAAAGTCTCGGAGAATTATTCGGTGGTAATGTCCCTTTTAAATCGACAAACAAGAATAAGTGCAAAGGTTTTGAGAAATGGATACTTCGGGACATTGAGTTGGAGGACAGATAATCCAACCATAATGGAACTCTCTAATATCCCCAAACATGCAGATTTGATACAAGGCGACTCAATAGTGACAAGTGGCTTTTCAACAATTTTTCCGAAAGGAATTATGATTGGGAAATTGAAAGATTTTAAAATAGAACCTGGAAGTAATTTTTATACTTCAAAAGTTGAGTTAGCAGAAGACTTGAGCAATCTCAATTATGTTTTTGTGGTAGAGCATCTCAAAAACGAAGAAATTACGGAGCTAGAAAATTCGATGGAGAATGAGTAACGATATCGCTAAAAATATTTTGAGGGGAGTAGTTTTCTTGTTTATCCAAGTTTTGGTACTCAAACAAGTAGAAGTCAATTTCGGTTGGCTAACAGAAATGAGTTTACTCTTCTATCCTCTTTTTATCATTTTGTTACCAACCCGATTTCCTACGATTGCCGTCATGATAATTGCATTTTTTACAGGGCTCTTTGTAGATGTTTTTTATGACTCAATCGGTGTACACGCTTCGGCCTGCGTTTTTTTAGCCTTTATCCGACCCTTAGCTTTCAACATTTTTAGCCCAAGAGAAGGGTATAGTGTCAATTTATATCCAACCATTTATAATCTAGGATTTCTGTGGTTTTTAAGATATTGCAGCTTTCTGCTCTTTGGCTTCTGTTTTTTTTACTTTGCGATGGAAGCTTTTACCTTAGGCTACGTTTTTCAGATTTTGAAAAAAACAGTAGTCAGCTTTTTCTTTTCCATGTTGCTCATGCTGGTTTTCATGTTAGTCTTTAGACCAAAAGAATAGTCGAATGGCAAAGCACCTCATCATCAATGGCGATAGTAGGCAAATGGATCATTTGGAAAATGATTCGGTGCAATTGGCGATTACCTCCCCTCCATATTGGCAACTCAAAGATTATGGCACGACCGAGCAAATTGGCTTTTTTGAGTCTTATGAAGAATACATCAATAACTTAAATTTAGTTTGGAAAGAGTGCTATCGGGTTTTGGAAGATGGATGCCGACTATGCATCAACATCGGCGACCAATTTGCAAGAGCAGTGTATTACGGCCGTTACAAAGTGATTCCAATTCGCACAGAGATTATAAAATTTTGTGAGGCAATTGGCTTTGATTATATGGGAGCCATCATCTGGCAAAAGAAGACCACCACCAATACCTCTGGTGGGGCATCCTTGATGGGCAGTTATCCTTTTCCTCGCAATGGCGTCATCTCCATTGATTATGAATTTATCTTGCTTTTTAAAAAATTAGGGAAACCTCGAAAAGTTGAAAAAGAAATAAAGGAGCAATCCAGAATGACCAAAGAGGAATGGAAAGAATATTTCAATGGTCATTGGAATTTTGGAGGCGCTCGTCAAGATGGGCATATTGCGATGTTCCCAGAGGAGTTACCCAAGCGATTGATCAAGATGTTTTCGTTTAAAAACGAAACAGTACTTGATCCCTTTGCGGGTAGTGGTACCACCTCATTGGCCGCTCATAATTTGGGTAGAAATTCAATAGGATTTGAACTCAATCCAGCGTTTATTCCATTTATTGAGAAAAAGTTGGCTTCCGCCGAATTTGAAATTCAGAAACAAGTTATAAAATCTGATTTTGAAAAAGCAAAAATGGAATTGCCCTATCTTTTCAAGGATTTTCATAACTTGAAAAATAAAATTGACCCTCGTGAAAAGCAATTTGGGTCAAAAATAAACAGTAAAAGCGAGCAGCGAGAAGAATATTTTTCCGTCAAGGAAATCATTAGTCCTACTATCTTAAAATTAAAAAATGGAGAAACGATTCGTTTACTTGGTCTTCAAGAAAAAAAGGGCGAGCAGGAAGCAGCAATTGATTTTCTTAAATTAAAAACGGCAAAGTCTCGGATCTATCTCAAATATGATGAAGAAAAACGAGATGAAGACAACCACTTGCTGTGTTATTTGTATTTAAAAAATAAAACCTTCATCAACGCACATTTGATAAAGCGAGGATTGGCAGAAGTAGATGAGGAGGCAAACTTTAAATTGAAAAAGAAGTTTTTGAAACTTCAAGTAAAATAAAATTGACCGAGCTGCTTGAGATTTTATTTCTCAATCCAATCGTTCAACTCAATTAACTCAAAAATGTCAGACGCGAGTTTAACAGTAAGGCGGTTTCCGATTAGGATGTTTTTGATGGCAGGAGCATTGTTGCTCATTGGTCAGGCATTTTATATTCAAGTGATTGATGAAACCTATGCCAAACGAGGAACTTCTGCTGGTATTGATAAAGTTACGATATACCCATCCCGTGGATTGATGTATGATCGCAATGAAAACCTCTTGGTGAATAATGTCCCCATGTATGATTTGATGGTGGTGTACAACCAACTTGATCCAAAAATGGATACCACCAAATTTTGCAACCTCCTCGGAATCAATAAACAAACCTTTATTCAGAATATCGAGAAAAATTGGAGAAGCCCTCGATACTCAAAAGTAGTTCCCTTCTTATTTAAAAGTAAAATTGCATCCGATACGTTTGCCCGTTTTCAAGAAAGTTTATACGAGTTTCCTGGCTTCTTTCCTCAGGTGAGAAATATTCGTTCCTATCCCTATCCAAATGCAGCGCATGTCTTGGGCTACATACGGGAGACAAATGAAAAAGAAGTCAAAGATCCAAATCTGGAGTACCGACTTGGGGATTACATCGGTGGCTCAGGATTAGAAAAAACTTATGAGGACGAGTTGCGCGGGAAAAAAGGTGCTCAGTTCATTTGGAAGGATCGTTTTGGTCGTGAATTAGGGAGTTATAAAGAGGGCTCCAAAGACACTTTACCTGTCTCTGGTAAAGATTTGATTACAACCATCGATATTGATTTACAGGCCTATGGCGAATATTTGATGAGTAACAAAACTGGAAGTATCGTCGCCATTCAACCCAAGACAGGCGAAATTTTGGCCATGATCAGTATGCCTACTTTCGACCCTAATTTGCTGATTATCAACAGTCAGCGCGGAAGGGTCTATCAAGAGTTATTGAAAAATCCTAACCTCCCATTTTTTGATAGAACCGTAATGGCCGAGTATCCTCCAGGTTCGATTTTCAAAACTATCGTTGCCCTTGCTGGACTGCAGGAAGGATTAATTTACCCCAATACTTCTATCTCCTGCAACGAAGGCTATTATTACAACAATCGCTTGTATGGCTGTCATAATCATCCACACCCAGGGAGTGTATCTACGGCCATTGCCCATTCTTGCAACAGTTATTTTTGGCAGACCTTTAGAAAGTTGATTGACAAAATCGATTTCTACAATCCACAACAAGGACTCAAGGAGTTTAATCAATATGTCTATCAGTTTGGATTAGGAAATGAGTTAGGAATTGACTTTCCGGGGGAAGAAGCAGGTAATGTTCCTACGCCGCAGTATTATGATAAAATTTACAAAGGAGGAGGCTGGAAATCACCAACTATAATGTCTTATGGAATTGGGCAAGGCGAGTTGCAAATGACAACGGTTCAAATGGCCAACTTGGTAGCTATTTTGGCCAATAGAGGCAGTTATCACACTCCCCACTTGGTCAAAGGATATAAAAACGATACCACCCAAATTGATGAAAAATATAGAAAACTAAATCAGGTATTTGTCGATAGAGAATACTTTGAGCTCATCGCTAATGGAATGGAACGAGTGGTAACTTCCGGTACGGCACGTTCTGCCTACGTTTGGGATATTCCTATCGCTGGTAAAACGGGTACTGCCCAAAATCCGCATGGAGAAGATCACTCCGTATTCTTTGGCTTTGCGCCAAAAGATGATCCTGAAATTGCAATCGTTGCCTTTGTTGAAAATGCTGGTTGGGGAGCATCCTATGCAGCACCAATTGCCAGTTTGATGATTGAAAGATACCTTTCACCCAATGATACCATTCGAGACGGCCGTAAAAGGTTAGAAAATCAAATGGTAGGTATTGATTTGGTGGCAGAACCTTAGATAGATCGTGTTTAATCTAAATTATCCCCAAATGCAAAATCCTACCCCCCGTCTGATTGATCGGACTAATGCTTCTTCCTATTACGATTCCATCCTCAGGCGCAAAATAATCTTTAATCAAATCGCCAAAGACATTGCGTAGCGTGGCGATATGTTCCCCTTTTTTCACAGGCTGAGTCACTTTGGGATAGACCGTA
>CALDSS010000167.1 GCA_937924495.1 uncultured Saprospiraceae bacterium | reverse complement strand
ATTGGATTTAGTGCGGGGCTATACTCTGGTTTGAGAATAGCAGAGAGGGCAAAAAATGATTCCATTCATCCGAACACAGTCCTTCTATCGAATGAAAAATTCACTAAGCCATTTGATTTCGGTTATTCCTTCGGCAGTGATGTTTATTTTTCAAAAATATTCTCAGCAGGCATAAACTTCGTTAATGGAGTTGAAAATCTAATAAAATTAGGGATCGTAGATTTAAACGGAAATTCAATAGAAGATCCTTTTTTCAAGCTAAGAAATGTGCAATTAATGTTAAAATTTCATTTGCCAGATTAGATTAATACGAAACATCCAAAAGCGCAAAAAGCCTAACAGACAACAGTCTATTAGGCTTTTCACTATAAAACAGAAAAAAGAGGGGCTTAGAATTTAGCGCCTACTTTCTCATCAGATACAGTCAATTTTTTACGGCCAGCCGAACGACGACGAGCTAAAACCTTACGGCCATTCTTTGAGGCCATTCTTTCACGGAAACCGTGTTTGTTACTTCTTTTTCTTCTGGATGGTTGAAATGTACGTTTCATCGTAAATCTATTTTTTATCCGCCAAAACGGACAGCTTTTTCAAAAGGAGTGCAAAAGTAGGCTTTTGTATCTAATTGAACAACAAAAAATTTATAGTTTTTGAAAAAAGATTGAAGTTGTTTAAGAATGGAGTTCAGAAGCGAAAATTTGAAGATAAGGGTTCTGATGAAGTAAAATAAATTAGGCATAGCATCGCTACGGCTAATTTATTTTACAAAATCAGGTTCTTTAGATTCGAACTTGCAGCTTGAAAGCTATTTTTAAACAACTTTTTTGAATGACTTCTTCTCCATTTGCATTGGGCGGGACATATTCATCGCTTATTAAAAAAGGGATAGGGAAAAACCCAACTACCCTTACATAAGGTATCGTAGTTTTACAAAATCCATAATTTTAATTCTATTTATGAAAAAATTTATTACCCTTTTCGTTTTTGCAATTGTAGCTTCAATATCTATTAAGGCACAAGTCGTCATCAACGAATACTCCGCTTCTAACCTCAACCAATTTCAAGACAATTTTAAAAAATATGAAGACTGGATTGAATTGTACAATACAGATTCTAATCCAGTAAACTTGGCTGGTTGGTTCCTTTCTGACAAAGAGGACAATCCAACAAAGTGGGAAATTCCTTCTGGCACCATCATTCCAGGCAATGGACATTTAGTTTTTTGGTGTTCTGGCCGAGACCTCGTAAAGGACGGCCACTACCACACCAACTTCAAACTCACCCAAACAAAAGGAAATGAGACAATTGTGCTCTCCAAAGGATTGGGAACCGTTGTTGATCAAATCCCCTACGAGCTGACGTTACTTGGTCATTCGAGAGCAAGAGACATCGACGGCAATGGAAATTGGAAGGTCTGTATGGAACCAACTCCACTTTCCGCAAACAAGGATGTTGACTTTTTTGATGGCTATACCCAAACTCCCTCTATGAGTTTAGAAGCTGGTTTTTACGAAGGCACACAAACCGTTTCTGTTACTTCAAATGAACCAAATTCGATTTTGAGATATACTTTAGACGGAACAGAACCTACGGAAAATTCACCTGAATATTTCCAACCTTTTACCATCACGAAGACTTCAATATTGAAGGCACGTTCTTTTAGCAACGATGCTGCTATCCTTCCGGGCAAAATGGACTTCAATACCTATTTCATTGATGAAGATTTTTCGGTAGTTGTTTTTTCTTTAGCGGCTGATAATGTGATTGATTTGGCCAATGGTGATGATTCATTCCGACCTCATGGCACCCTCGAATATTTTGATAATAGTAAAAAACGAGTAGCAGTGGGCTACGGAGAAGTAGATAGACATGGGCAAGACTCTTGGGCGCTGGATCATCGAAGTTTAGATTATTTTACTCGAGACGAGATGGGTTACGAAAAAGCTATCAATGCACCGCTTTTTTCCTATTCAGACAGAGACGAGTATCAAAAATTCATGTTTAGGAACTCTGGAGATGATAACTATCCTGCTCAGATTGATTCAGCTATTTACGAAGGGAACACCCACACTCGAGATGAATTTGTTCACACCTTGGCACAAGAAGGAGATATGAAATTAGATGTACGCGCTGTAGAACGGGTCATCCTTTTTCTAAATGGAGAATATTGGGGATTGTATGGTATGAGAGAACGACCAGTCGATCATGATTATACTGATGAATATTATGATCAAGGCAAATACGATATTCAATATTTATCTACCTGGGGAGATAGCGAAGCAGAGTACGGAGGCCTTAAAGCCTATGAAGATTGGGAAAGCATTCGGGATTTTGTTTTGGAAAATGACATGAGCAACCCAGACAATTACGCAGTTGTGGAAGATAATATTCAGACCACCAGTTTAGTAGATTTTTTCATCCTAAATTTAAATACAGTAGCAGCTGACTGGCTCAATTATAATACGGGTTGGTGGCGCGGTCTCGACCCGGAGGGCGACCACAAAAAGTGGGGCTACATTGTTTGGGACTTGGATGCCACTTTTGATTATTACATCAATTACACCGACATTCCCAACCGAAACGCAGATGCTCAACCATGTGATATTGAAGCCATTTCTGAATCAATGGATGAATTTTTCAATAATGATTTTGGATTTGATGAGGTAGATCCAAATGATTGTCCTTCCTTTCAAAACGGGGATGTTCCCTACCCCGCTAATGATCCAATTCTAATAGTGGTTATGACTTTTGAAGGAGCTTGCTGTGATAACTGGACAGGTGATTGCCAAAATTTGTATAATTTTCTCGCTGACTTTGGTGGCCCCGTAGATCCTGAAAATTGTGCAACTATAATTTCAGGTGCATCTCCCTACCCTGCTGATGATTCCATTTTTATTCAAGTAATAAATGAAGATCCTTTTTGTTGTGATGAAGATTGGGATCAGACTTGTCAAGAAAGTTATAATACTATTGCGAGTGGAGGTAGCCCTGCTGGTTGTACTACAATCCAAAATGGTTCTGCTCCTTTTGAAGAAACCGATTCTATTTTTCAAAGAGTGATTGAAATTGACGACCAATGTTGTTCTAATGATTGGGATCCGCATTGCCAAAACATTTATGACCAATTAGTTGCCACTGATACCGCTATCTTTGATCCGAGAGGTGATATTGGGAAACACGAGAAAATATTTTTGAAACTTTTGGAAGAAAATGCAGAATTCAAACAACTGTACTATTCTCGATATGCAGATATGATGAATACCGTTTTCTCGTGCGATAATATGCTCAGAACATTGGATAGTTTGGTTGCGATTATTGAACCAGAGATGCCGCGTCAGATTCAACGTTGGGGTGGTACTATGGGCGGCTGGCAAGACAATGTTGCAGAGTTACGCGAATATATCCAAGAACGTTGTGAATTGTTGGATGATGGTTTGGTCGATTGTTATGAGGTAACTGGCCCTTATCCATTAACACTTTTAGTTGAACCAGCAGGCGCAGGAGAAATTGACTTGAATACGCTTGATATAGAAAATTTCCCTTGGTCGGGTCGCTATTTTGGTGGCATGGAAAACAAAATCAAAGCACGTGCTTTTGATGAGGAGGAATATATGTTTTCACATTGGGAAACGCGATCTGGCAATATGATTGCTCCAGATTTAAATTCGCGAAAAGCAACGATTACCCTAACACAAGCAGACACTTTAGTGGCCGTTTTTTCAAACACAGTGGGCACCAACAATTTGCAAAACGAAATCCTTGCAACGGTTTTTCCAAACCCTGCTAATGACTATTTGATTTTGGAATATGATTTAGAAAAAGCAGCAAATGTGCAGATTAGCTTACATTCTGTTTTGGGTCAGAAAATCAAATCTTTTAATAATTCAAATAGTAGAAAACCTGCTGGCGAGCATCGAGTGAGATTGAACATTAGTGACCAAAGCATTGCTTCAGGACTTTACGTTTTGACTTTGAAAGTGGATAATAGTGAAAAGAGTATGAGGGTGGC